>NZ_MUGT01000057.1:0-5685 GCF_002217205.1 Flavobacterium branchiophilum NBRC 15030 = ATCC 35035
TTAAAACAAAAGAAGAAAAAAGCAATTAATGATTTTTAAAACTTAAAAAAGAATTGACGCTAAATGGATACCAAATTGGAAAACTATTTGTTGAAGATATTGAAACTCCACAATGGCTATTTTTACCTTTTACAATTTCAATTATATTAAATTTATTTTTAATATTCTATTCATTTAAGGAAAAACCGAAAGTAACTTTAATTTTAAGTATTGTAAACCTAATTCTAATAATTATTCCTTTGATTATGTTATACTTTGAAAAAATATTTGAAGATATTGAACAACTAAAAATTGGTTATTATTTATTAGTGTTTAATTTAGTAATAATATCATTTCAATCATATTCAGAATTGAAAAGAAAAAACAGCCGCTAACAGCTAGCCTTTCATTGCATCTGCAAGCCGAGCAATGAATTGTAATCAACGAATACTTATAAAAAATATAGTTAATGGGTTAAACCGATTACATGGACCCCCATTATGGGTTTTTCGAAAAGTTTTTTGTTAGGATTGTAAGAGGATTTAGTGCCTCTTTTTTATAAACTGTTTCTTTTTATTATTCTTTTTGAAAAACATTTAACGGCATTTTTTTATAGAAATACAAATTCTAAATTAGCTGATTTGAAATAATTTGTTTGTTAATATTGAAATATTTATTTATATATACAAATAAAAATTAAGAATATATTTCGTTTTAGTGTTTGCATTTTACATCTTAAGACTTCCAAATGGTTTGATTTTTGCCATATTAAATTTGAAATATATCATTGAAACAATTATAAATGGTACAATTTTGCACAAGTCATCTTTTTAAAATTATTTGATTTATGCAACATGGTATTTTTTCCAAATGGGTTTTGTTTATTTTACTTTTTACTAACAGTATTTTTTCTCAAGAAGCTGCTACAACTACTTCGTTTTCTGGAGCCATTACTGCTACAAACAATGGCATTTCGCTTTTGCCTACTTTTTCTTTGGGAAAACCAGCCGCAATTTTTGATTTTTCTATACATGCTTCCCGTTGGAGTTTCGACCCTCAATTGCGTTTTTCATTAGAGGCACAACCTTGGTCGTTTATTTTTTGGGGAAGGTATAAAATAGTAACTCATTCACGGTTTAAATTAAGCTTGGGAGCACATCCAGCCATCGCTTTCAAAGAAGAAACTGTATTGGATCAGCATGGCGTTGTAAAAAATAACCTCATTACAAACCGATACACTGCCACTGAAATTGTTCCTACTTTGACGCTTTCTAAAAATGCAAGTATTGGTTTGTATTACTTATATTCGCACGGATGGGATTTTGGTACAACAAATAACACCCATTTTATTACACTGAATAGTACGTTTTCTAATATCAAAGTGGTACCCGAAATTTTTTTGAAATGGCAACCTCAAATCTATTATTTGAAAATGGACAATAAATCGGGCTATTATTGTTCCACAACAGTAAGTTTGTATAATAAGAAAACACCTTTTGTATTGTCTTCAATTGTAAATCAATCGATTCAAACTGTTATTCCTGGCAAAGCTTTTATATGGAATTTGTCTCTAACCTATAATTATTGATGCAATTTATTCTATTTTTTTGTATTTTTGACTATGGAAAAACCAGAAACATTAGCTGATTTTTATAAAAATAAATTCAATTGGATGCCCGAAAATCTCAAAAACGAATTAGGGCATTTCAATGTGTTTACATTAGCCCCTTTTGTGGGCGACAAAGCACAGCCGATTCCTTATAAACGTAGGGATTTTTTTAAAATTAGTTTGGCCAAAGGGAACAGCAATGTCTATTTTGCAGATCAGGTGGTCGAAGTAAAAAAGCAGGCACTTTGTTTCTCAAATCCGCAAATTCCTTACAAATGGGATCATTTAGAAGAATATAGAGCGGGTTATTTTTGCATTTTCAATACCCATTTTTTTCATCAATTTGGCAATCTTAACCAATATACGGTTTTTCAACCCAATGGCACACCTATTTTTGAATTGACCGATGAACAGTTGGCCAAAGTAGAACCCATTTTCGTTAAAATGCTAGACGAAATCAATGCAGATTATGTTTTTAAATACGATTTGTTAAGAAATATGGTTTATGAGTTGTTGCATTTTGCAATGAAATTAGAACCAAAAGCCAGAATAAACGGACATTCTATTAATGCCTCCGAACGCATAGCAACTTTATTTTTAGAATTGTTGGAACGCCAATTTCCCATAGACGATGCACACCAAAGCATGCAAATTGGCACAGCATCTGAATTTGCAAACCAGCTCAATGTACACGTAAACCATTTGAACCGAGCCATAAAAGCAGTAACCCATAAAACTACTTCGCAACTTATTGCCGAAAGGAAAGTGCAGGAGGCCAAAATATTATTAAAACACAGTTTGTGGAACATTTCCGAAATAGGATATAGTTTAGGTTTTCAGGAAGGGACCCATTTTAATAGTTTTTTTAAAAAACATGTTGGTATATCGCCTTCTCAATTTAGAACACAATAAATTAATGTAAATTAGATTATGGCATGAAACCATGATAAAACGACCCGTAGCCCTCTTTCTTTTTTGCCAAATAAATAAAACAGTTTTGTTATTTTTTTAAGTTAAGAAAAATTTACTATTTGTTGTTTATTCAATCTCCAAATTGACTACCTTTGCATGATAAATTTGTAATTAATCCACATGATTATCCAATCAGAAAATCAGTTTGTAGCAACAACATTTTTAGAAAACATTCAAGAAGGCACCCTTCAATGGAGTGCCCCAAGTAATATTGCATTGGTTAAATATTGGGGCAAGCAAGAGGTAAGCACCCCTCAAATTCCTGCAAATCCTTCTATAAGTTTTACACTAAATCATTGTAAAACCATAACCCAATTACATTTTCAAAAAAAAGCCCATACCCATGATTTTTCTTTTGAATTGCTTTTTGAAGGCCAACCCAAGGAAGCATTTAAACCCAAAATTTTACAATTTTTTGAACGAATAGTCAAATATTGTCCTTATTTGAAGGCATATCATTTTCAAATAGATACACAAAATACTTTTCCACACAGTTCGGGTATAGCGTCTTCTGCTTCAGGAATGGCAGCTTTGGCAATGAATATAATGAGTTTGGAAAAATTGTTAAACCCGCAAATAACAGACGAATATTTTTACAAAAAAGCTTCGTTTTTGGCTCGATTGGGTTCTGGTAGTGCGTGCAGAAGCATCAAAGGACAATTGGTCATTTGGGGTCAGCATCCTCATTTTGATAGTTCGGATGTGTTTGGAATACCATTTCCAAATCAAATACACGAAGTGTTTACAGATTTTCAAGATACAATTTTATTAGTAGATAAAGGCGAAAAACAAGTATCGAGCACACTTGGTCACAATTTGATGCACGGCCATCCATTTGCAACACAACGATTTGAACAAGCAAAATTACAACTACATCAATTATCATTAGCCATTTCAAAAGGAGATTTAGAAACTTTTATTGCCATTGTAGAAAGCGAAGCACTAACCTTACATGCTATGATGATGACTTCGATGCCTTATTTTATCTTAATGAAACCCCCTACATTAGCCATAATTAATGCGATTTGGCAATTTAGAAAAACGACCCAAATTCCAGTCTGTTTTACGTTAGATGCGGGGGCAAATGTGCATGTTTTGTATCAAAAAAAATATTTGAAAGCAGTTGAAACATTTATTCAACAAGAATTAGTTGTTTATTGTCAAAAAGGGCAGTATATTTGCGACGAAGTAGGCCATGGAGCTACACAAATGATTTAATGAACCCCAAATTAATCAACAAAATAAGATGAAAGGACCACTTTTTTATTCAAAAATATTACTTTTCGGAGAGTATGGCATCATTCAAGACTCTAAAGGACTGTCAATACCGTATAATTTTTATAACGGAGCCTTAAAAGTTGATGAAAATCCTAGTGCCGAAGCTGTAAAATCCAACGAAAGTTTGAAACGATATGTAAGTTATTTGCAAAATTTACAAATAGAACAGCCAAATTTGGTTCGGTTTCATTTGGAATTGTTGCAAGAAGATGTTCAAAGGGGCATGTATTTTGACTCTAGTATCCCACAAGGGTATGGAGTAGGGAGTAGTGGTGCCTTGGTAGCCGCTATTTATGATAAATATGCTTATGATAAAATTACCGTGTTAGAAAATTTAACACGTGAAAAATTACTTACTTTAAAACATATTTTTGGTCAAATGGAATCTTTTTTTCATGGAAAAAGTTCTGGCCTCGACCCATTAAACAGCTATTTGAGTATTCCTATTTTGATACATTCTAAAGACAATATTCAAACGGCAGGTATTCCTACCCAATCCATAAACGGCAAAGGGGCTGTATTTTTGATAGATTCTGGCATTGTTGGCGAAACAGCTCCAATGGTAAATATTTTCATGGAAAACCTTAAAGACCAAGGCTTTAGAGTGATGTTGAAAAACCAGTTTGTAAAATATACCGATGCTTGTGTAGAAAATTTTTTGGGAGGCGATATGAAATCCCTATTTTCTAATACTAAAAAATTATCAAAAGTAGTATTGAACCATTTCAAACCAATGATTCCTGAAGCTTTTCACGGTGTTTGGCAAAACGGCATAGATACCAATGATTATTATTTGAAACTTTGCGGTTCTGGAGGCGGAGGCTACATTTTAGGCTTTACCGAAGATTTGGAAAAAGCACAAACAGCACTAAAAGATTATAAACTTGAAGTGGTGTACCAATTTTAATTACTACTTATGTTGAGCCGAAAAAGTAAATGGTTGATACTGAAGTTTGTAAGTCTTTTTTCGGTTGTCAGAGCCTATAATATTATCGTGATTATTTTGGCTCAATATCTTGCCGCTATTTTTATTTTAGCTCCAGAAGTAAGAGCGTTAAGTGTAATTTTGGATGTAGATTTATTTATATTGGTATTGGCTTCAAGCATGACTATTGCTTCGGGTTATATCATCAATAATTTTTATGACAGTCAAAAAGATTTAATCAACAGGCCCAATAAATCCAAATTGGACCGACTAGTAAGTCAATCTACAAAATTACAAGTCTATTTTGGTTTAAATTTTTTAGTTGCTATTATTGCCTTTATCGTTTCTTGGCGAGCCGTATTATTTTATTCAACATACATTTTTTTAATTTGGATTTATTGTCATAAATTTAAAAAAATACCGTTTGTTGGCAACATTTTAGCATCTATATTGGCGGTTTTGCCATTTTTTGGTATATTATTATATTTTAAAAATTTTTATGAAGTTATTTTTTTTCATGCCAGTTTCCTTTTTCTTTTGATTTTGGTTCGAGAAATGATCAAAGATTTAGAAAATATGAAAGGAGATTTTGCTAATAATTATTTAACAATTCCAAATGTATATGGCGAAAATTGGTCTAAAAGAATCATTATTTCCTTACTCATATTTACAGTAATTCCTGTATATTTTTTGGTAAATGTTTACTCGGTAGGTTATATGGATATTTATTTCTATATGTGCTTCATCTTTTTTATATATTTAAGCATCAGCCTTTGGAAAGCCCATACTCAGGAAGCTTTTTTAAACACCCATAATATTTTAAAAGTATTAATTTTAGCGGGTGTTTTTAGTATTATTTTGATCGAACCCAGTGTATTAATACATGGTAGAAATTATATTTTGGGCAAATAATACCAAATAT
>NZ_MUGT01000057.1:5772-17104 GCF_002217205.1 Flavobacterium branchiophilum NBRC 15030 = ATCC 35035
AAATATATTTGGTATAAAAAAAGTCAAAAATATTTTTTGTAAATAATATTTTAATTTTTATTGCTAAAAATCTTTATATTGTACTTTATATTGATTGTCTAAAATCCCAGACAAAACCGTAGTATTGGCATTGGTATAAAAAACACATTCAGGTATGTGAGTTTGGGTGTTTAAGAGATGTAAATCGTCTAATATTTTTTTGGTTTGTCTGGCAACTGCCTCGCCCGAATCGATAATTTGAACGTGTTTTGGAACTATTTTACGGATTTGTGGCATCAAATACGGATAATGGCTACAGCCTAAAACAAGGTAGTCTATATTGGCTGCAATCATTGGTTTTAAATACGATTGCAATAAATAGTGCATGTCATCAGATTCTATTTGTCCATTTTCTATCAATTGAACCAATCCATGTCCCACTTGTTCTATTATTTTTGTATGTTCAAATTGTGCAACATTTTTATGAAACAGGTCGCTATTTAAAGTACCTAGAGTGGCCAATATGCCAATAGTTTGGGTTTTAGAATTTGTGGCTGCTGGTTTTGTGGCTGGCTCAATGCCAATAAAAGGCACGTCAAAGTGATCCCGAAGTTCTTTAATGGCATTTGTAGTAGCAGTGTTGCAGGCCACGACAATGAGTTTGCAATGGTGTTTTAAAAGCAATTCTGTGTTTTTGAAACTCAAATCTATAATGTCATTTTTAGATTTTTGTCCATAAGGAGCATGCTTACTGTCTGCCAGATAAATGGTGTTTTCGTGAGGCAACAATTGGTGTATGGCTTTCCAAATAGAAGTGCCACCAATACCCGAATCGAAAAGTCCAATTGCGTTTGTTTGAATCATAGAACAAAAATAAAAAAAAACTGTTCCAATTTCAATAAAAAAGGAACAGTTTTTTGTTTTGTATAAAAAAATATTTTAGAAACCTAAATCTTTTTTGATATCTGCAGTCAAATCTAATCCGTCTGCAACTAATAAACCATCAGCATTTAAAACGTATTGAACCCCTTTGGCTTTAGCAATTTTTTTGATAGAGGCTTTAACTTTTTCATAAATTGGTTTGGTCAATTCTGCTTGTTTGGTTTCTAATTCTTTTTGAGCATTCTCTCTATAATCAGAAATTCTTTTTTGCATGTCTTGTACTTCTTTGGCTCTTTCTTCGTTTACTTTTTCACCAGCTGTAGCTACTTCCGCATCATATTTTTTTAATTTTGCCGAATACTCATCTGTCATAGTTTTGAAAGTATCTTCATAAGTTTTGCCAATTTGTTGCAACTGTTTTTGAGCCTCTAGCATTGCTGGCATTTTCGACATGATTTCGTTTGTATCAACGTGTGCCATTTTTGATTGTGCTTGCATAGATTGTGCACCAATAAATAATATGGCAGCAGCTAATAAAGTTTTGATTTGTTTCATTTTTGTAAAGTATTTAGTAATTAATTATTTTCTTTTATTTGGTTTTTTTGTTCTTTTTTACGCTCTACTTCGGCTTCTTTTGCTTTTTTGGCGGCTTCTCTTTCTGCCATTACTTTTTGTTTTCTTTCTTCAATGGCTTTTTTTCTTTCTTCAAAAGCCCTGTTTTTGATTTCTTGTTTTTCTAATACAACTTCTTTTTTGCTGTCATCTGAGGTAGTTTTTTCAAGGTTAATAGCATCTTTTTCTTTCTCATTATTGCTATTATCAGAAATCGTGCCAAGTTTTTTAGCTTCATGATCTGCCTTCAATTTAGCTTTTGCTTCTTCTTGTGCTTTTTTCTTTTCGGCAGCGGCTAATTTTTTATCTTCCATCATTTTCTCTCGAGCCAATTTTTTTTCCTCCATCACTTTTTGTCTTTCAGAAAGGGCTGGATTGTCTTCGATGAGTTCTTTTTTACGTTCTTTTTCTTCCTCTTCTTGAATTTGTTTTTTGGTCATCTCCGTTTTTTTGGTACTTCTGTTGATGATACTCACAATCTTGTCGCTAATATCATAACGTTTGGAAGCAAACAACATGGTTAAATCGGACGATTTATCAAAAACAAAATCATATTTTTTAGACTCTGCAATATCTTGAACTGCTGTAAAAACTTGGTCTTGAATAGGTTGAACTAATAATTTTTTTTGAACTATCAAATCTCCAGTTGGGCCAAATCTTTTTTGTTGGTAATCATTTAATGCCGTTTCTTGAAATTTGATTTCCTCATTTCGTTCATCTATCAACTCTTTAGTAAGCAGTACTTTTTCTGTTGCTAATGATTCTTTCAATTTGGTTATCTCATTTTTTTTGGCCTCAATTTCTTGTTGCCATACTTGAGCACGTTGTTCCAATTGATTTTTGGCATCTTTATAATCTGGAACATTCTCTAAAATATATTCCATATCAATATATCCAATTTTTATTCCTTTTGATTGGCTATTTGCCATCAATGATAAGAAAATGGTTGCTAAAATTAAAATTTGCTTTTTCATAGTTCAAAAATATAAAATTAGATATAATAAATCATAAAATTCATTAAAATTGTTGTCCAATTATAAAATGGGTTTCCCACCCATGGGCTTTTGTTTCGCCTGGTAATGAATCAAAACCGTGTCCAAAATCAATCCCTAATAAACCAAATGCAGGCATAAAAATTCTTAAACCAACACCCGCCGAACGATTCAGTTGGAAAGGATTGTAGTTTTGAAACGAGCTATAGGCAGCACCAGCCTCCATAAATCCTAACATATAAATTGATGCCGACGATTTTAATGTTAGTGGATATCTTAATTCTAATGAAAATTTATTATATATTGTAGATCCATTTGAATTAGACAAGGATTGGTTTGGATACCCTCTAAGACCAATTACCTCACGACCATCTAATGCGAAATTTGCCAACCCATCGCCGCCTAAATAAAACCTTTCAAAAGGAACTAAATTTTTGCCTGAACTGTATTTGTCCATAAATCCAAATTCGCCCATGGTTCTTAAAACTAATTGATCATACAATTTTGTGTACCAATCTGCTTTGAATTTAATTTTATAATATTCGAGCCATTTGAATTGTTTTTGATCAATCTTACTTGCATTTGCATCGGCCTCTGTATAGTCGGCTGCTTTTACATATCCTGTACCTGCTGCAGTTGTTTTTACTTTAATATAATCGTTGTTATTAATCCAATTGCCATCTATTGGACTAAAATACCCATCACCTTCATTTCGTAATTTATACTCTTCTAGTTTTGCTAAATCATCTACATTAATTTTATCAAATAATGAAAAAGGTGGTGTAAATTTGGCTGTCAAACTAAATTCTGATCCATAAGTAGGAAAAATAGGGTTTACACCTTTGTTATTTCTGCTTAACCCTATAGTATAAGATAAATTTCTTGACGAACCGTCTCCAAAAGTAAATAACCCTGTGTTGTAATTATTTAAATTGTAATATTGAAATGATAAAGTATGAGACAACACAAAAAAGTCATCTGGCACGGTAAGCCTTTTGGCTATACCAACGGATAATGAGGTAATGTCAAAACTTCTACTTTTGTCTGAAGTTGTACCACCTGTAAATAAATATTGTTTACTACTTGCAAGTGATGCTGAAAAACTAACAGGTTTTTTGCCGCCAAACCAAGGTTCTGAGAAAGACAAACTATAAGTTCTATAAAAAGTACTGGCCTGTAACCTAAGGGCCAATTTTTGTCCATCGCCCATTGGCAATGGTTTGTAAGCTTCTTTTTTAAACATATTTCTAGCAGAAAAGTTGTTGAACGAAAGCCCTAATGTTCCAATAAATCCGCTGCCGCCATACCCACCTTGAAGCTCTATTTGACTGGCTCCTTTTTCAACCAAATTGTATTGAATATCTACTGTTCCTGCTGCGGCATCTACATTTTTAAAGTCGGGTTTGATAGATTCTGGGTCAAAAAAGCCTAATTGCCCAATCTCTCGGATTGTTCGAACTAAATCTTCTTTGCTGTATTTTTGACCTGGTTTTGTGCGTAATTCTCTGTAAATCACATGGTCGTTTGTTTTGTCATTACCCACAACCGTAATTTTGTTAAAGTAAGCAATTGGCCCTTCTGTAACACGGATTTCAAAATCAATCGAATCATTGGCAGTGCGTACTTCTACTGGATTGATTTTTGAAAATAAATACCCTGTGTTTTGGTATAAATTGGTAATATCTTCTCCGTCGGGTTTTGATTTGTCTTCAACTCTTTTTTGTAATAATACTCCATTGTATGTATCTCCTTTGTTGATTCCTAAAATGCGTTGCAATAATTGATCAGGATAAACGGTGTTTCCTATAAACTTGATGTTTCCAAAATGATATTTATGACCTTCTTCTACTTTTACTTTTATGGCTAATTTATTGGTCTTGTCATTATATTTGATAGTATCAGAAATTACTCGTGCATCTCTATACCCATTTTCTTTGTATTTGTCTATTACTTTTACCAAATCCTCTTTGTATTTAGCATTAATAAATTTGGAACCTTTAAATATCCTAAATCGATTAATTTGTTTGGTATCTTTCATGGCCGATCGCAATTTAGCATCGTTCAATTGCTTATTGTCTTCAAAATCAATAGATTCAATTTTAATTTTATCGCCTTTATCAATGTTTACCAAGAGTTTTACTTCGTTGATGGTAGTAGTATCTTTTATTTGATTGATATAAACTTTGGTGTTAAAATAGCCCTCTTTTTTATATTTATTTTCAATATAATTTTTAGTAGTTGTAATTAAATTGTCATTTACAATTTTGCCTTTTGTAAGGCTATTTTCTTTAATTAAGGCTTCTATTTTTCCTTTTTTGACACCATTAATTTTAACTTCGCTCAATTTTGGCAATTCATTGATGTTTAATTCTAAATAAATACTATCGCCAACAACTTTATTTACATAAAAATCTATATCGCTAAATAAACCAAGTTTACCTAATTTTTTGATAGCTGCACTGATTTCTTCTCCTGGAACAGTAATGTTTTGACCTTTTTCTAAACCGGCAAAGGTTACTACGGTTTGTGCATTGAAATTGATTTTGCCTGTTACATCAACTTTGGCTAAAATATATTTGGTACCCTGATCATAAGGTACTCTGTCTTGGGCATTTGCTACTATTGAAATTCCAAAAACCAATAGGGTAATAACTAATTTTAAACTTTTTTGTAACACTAACTTATTATTTAATTTGTTCACTTGTTTTTCCGAACCTGCGTTCTCTTTTTTGATAGCTGATAATTGCTTCATATAAATTCTCGTCTTTAAAATCTGGCCATAATACATCTGTAAAAAATAATTCTGCATAAGCAATTTGCCATAGAAGGAAATTGCTTATACGTTGTTCGCCACTTGTTCTTATCAATAAATCGACATCGGGCAAATTGTGGGTGTAAAGATGCTTATTAATTATGGATTCATCAATACTATCTATCGAAATTATATTATTTTTAACTTTTTCGCTGATTTTTTTAACTGCATGAATGATTTCTTCTTGCGATCCATAACTTAAGGCAATAGTTAAGGTCATTCGAGTATTGTTGGCTGTTCCTTCCATCACTTTTTGTAACTCTTGTTGTGTGTTTTTAGACAGCATTTCAATATTTCCAATAGTATTAAATCGGATATTGTTTTCTTGTAGGGTATTAAATTCGTTTTTTAAAGATTTGACTAACAACGACATTAGTGTATCCACCTCTAGCTTGGGTCTGTTCCAATTTTCTGTTGAAAAAGCATACAATGTTAAGTTTTGAATGCCCATTCTAGCACAGGTTTCAATGGTTGTCCTCACAGATTTTGTACCATTTTCATGGCCAAAAGCCCGCATAAAACCCCGTTGTTTGGCCCATCGGCCATTGCCGTCCATGATGATGGCAATATGCTTTGGCAATTTTTCAAGATCTATTTTTTCTAATAAGTTCATAATCTAGTTGTTACAATAACATGGTTTTCTACCAAAGGTATAGGTTAGGGTAAAACCCGAAAAAGCATACCAATCATTACTTTGTGTATTGCCAAAACGCAAACTTTTCAAATTCACATTTTTGGGTTTTGTGCCATCAAGATTGTCTGTAAAAGCATATCTTACTCCTACTTCCAATCCTAAAATTAGATGATTCGTAAGGTTTGTTTTTACACCAACAACCATTGGTACACTAAAATTGCTGCTTGTATAATCGAATTTTAATTCTTTGTTTAAAAAAAATTGTTCATCATATATCAAATAATTGATACCAGAATACACATAAGGAGTCATTTTCCAACCTGTTTGATGCAAATCAAAATCAAAAAAGTTAAATTCTAAACCAACAGAAAACTCCTTCAAATTGTTGCTAAAAGTCAATCCTCGTAAATACCGACTTGGCACACCAGAATCCAAGTCTGAAGCATTAATAGTGGATTGTGTATAAGAAAAACGATAGGAATGTCTTGGACTTTTATTCCATTTGTATATAAATCCGTAGGCTAACTTATTGGGTGCAACAAATTCTGTTGGTCCAATATCGCCCATATAATTACTACCTCCAGCAAAAATACCAATTTCATGTGTTTGAGCTTGCATCCAATTCAAACAAAAAAGGGTTATTAAGATGTATATTTTATTCATGTTTTTAAAATAGCGTGCAAATATAACAATTATGTAAACTTATTTACTATCAAAATCAGTTTTATATCAATTTTTATGATTTTAGACGATTTTAATTCATTTATCAAACGCAATTTCAATCATTTTAATATAATTGATACATCAGTTTTATTTATTTTTTAAATATCAATTCGGATTTTTTGTTTTTACAGCCCTATTTTTTTTAATTCACTTTTTGTTTCTTTGATTTATATATTGATGAATAAATTTGTTATTATGATAATTAATTTAAGTAAAATACTAATATTAATAAATTTATGTTGTTATATCCTAAATATTTTAAATGATGTTTTTTGAATTAATGATTTTACGGAATTCCGTTTTTATTATAATTTTGATCATAAATATAAATCTGTCTTTTTTTTAAAATATTTAAAAACTTCGCACTTAGTTATTTATATTTGTAATTGAAAAAAAATAATCTATGAAAAAACCCCGTAACTTATTTAAAAAAGAAAAAGACGAGTTAGTATCACACTATGTTACTAGATTGGCAGATTATCTTGGTTTATATGTTACGGCCTTGTTTTGTTATTCTATTTTTAATTATATATGTGGAGCCAAAATTTATGCCATTATCAATTTGATTGTTATCGTTCCGATGATCTATATGGTATTAAAAAGTGTTATAACCCACAGTGAAATTAAAATTAGATTGAATCAAGCCAATATGATTATATTTGGTTTGTATTTTGAATTGGCTGTTGGCGGTATCTTTTATTTTAACAAGCATCCCTTTTTGTATTTATGGGTTATTTTCTTATTATTATCTATCAATGCTGTTAATTTTCAACGTGGTTCATTATTAGCTTATGTTGTAGTAATTGTTACATTTTTAGGCATACATTATGTACCGTGGTTAGATTTATCCGAGTATTCTGAGGAAATTAAATACTTTGAATATTGGAAAAATATCAATATCATCAATGTAACTTTGTGTATTTTGTTTATGGAAATGATGAAAATTGAAATCATTAATAGTCTTTTAAACAACATGTTGTCTAAAAATAAAAAATTGGAACAGTTTCAAGAAGAACAAACCAATATTCAGAAAATTAAAGATGGTTTTTTTGCTACAATTAGCCATGAAATGCGTACGCCTTTGAATGCAATTAAAGGAATTTCGGATATAATTGTAGATAAAGAAACAGGATTTAACGAAATAAATGATTATAATAAGATATTGAAATACTCCTCAAATCATTTACTCAATTTGGTTAATGATGTATTGGATTACACCAAAATTAATAATGGTGATTTTAGTTTGAATACTCATAATTTTAAATTAGAAGAAAACATCAATTTGTCTTTTAATATTAATAAAAAAGTAGCATTTGCCAAAAACCTTGGTTTTGTAATAAAAAAAGTTAGCGATGTTCCAATATTTGTAAATGGAGATGCCCAGCGATTGAATCAAATAATTATGAATATCCTTTCAAATTCTATTAAATTTACCAATGTTGGTTATGTTTCTATGTTGTATGGTGGTAGTTTTATTGATGAAAAGAATGAAATATTTATGCTCAATATCAAAATACAAGATACTGGCATTGGAATAAATGCAGAAAATTTAGATAAAATATTTGAAAAATATTTTCAAGTAAAAAATAATCAAACCAATTCAGGTATTGGACTCGGTTTATTTATTACAAAAAATATTATTCAGATGATGAAAGGAACTCTTAAAGTATCTAGTCAAGTAGGTATTGGAACTATTTTTAATATCGAAATACCCTTAAAAGTAGTACATAAAGCTATAAAGGAAAACAAATTGATAGACGAAGACATGATGCGGGTACTTTCAAATTGTAAAATTTTAGTTGCTGAAGACAATAAAATCAACCAAATGTTGATTGAGAAATTGCTTAGAAATACCATCAACAATTGTAAAACAACCATTGTAAATAATGGTCAGGAAGCAATAACAGAATTAACCAAAAACAGTTATGATATTATTTTGATGGATTTGATGATGCCCGTTTTGGATGGCAATCAAGCGACAATCATGATTAGAAATTTTGAAGACAAAAGCATCAGTCAAATACCAATAATAGCCATTACGGCCAATGTTTGGGAAAATGATTTACAAACCTGTTTAGATATTGGCATTAACGATTTTATAACAAAACCTTATAATGTTGATGAATTGTTGTTAAAAATAAGCAATTTGATTAAGAAAAATTAATTTGAATTGAAAAAATTAACTTTTTTTGCCTTGTTAGTTTTTAAAAATATTGTAATTTTGCTCCCGTGAAAAAGATTGTAATTATATTAGCTTTGTTTATTTTTCTAAAACCCGTAATACCCGTTTTAGACTATATGGCTAATTATGAGTATATTGCAAAAGAACTTTGTATCAACAAAGCCAAACCCCAAATGCACTGTAACGGGAAATGTCATTTGATGAAGCAATTAGCCCAATCTTCTGAAACGGAAAAACCAGTTCAAAACGATAAAAAAATAAGTGTTTTTGAATCGGAATGGTTTTATACAGCTACCTTTTATTTGGAAATTTATAAAAAATCAAAATTTGTAACCACAAAAAATGCTTATATATACAAGAATTTATATCAGCATTTATTTGGTTTTGATTTTTTTCATCCTCCCATTTTCATTTTTTAAATTTTAAAACACTTTGGTGTCATTTTGTTTCTTTTTTTGAAACGAAATAAATTTGCTATGCTTTTTATTTAATCAGCATGAATTATTTAACATATACATAAAAATTTAAAAAAATGAAATTTCAATTTAAAAATATATTTGCTATTGCAATAGCTACAATGAGTTTACTATCTTGTTCAAAAGATAACGATGAAGAAGTAATTTCTGGAAACGGAACATTAAAAGTAGAATACGACAACATATATGGGGGAGCCAATTTGGCTTTTGCAACAGAATATACTAACTCAAATGGGGAGAAAGTTAAAGCTTCTCAACTGAAATATATTGTAAGTAACATTGTTCTTACAAAAGAAGACGGAACTACATTTACATACCCAAAATCGAGTAGCTATTTTATTGTAGATGAGGCAACTGCAGCAAGTCAAATTTTAAATTTAACGAATGTCCCTGCAGGAAATTATACCAAAATTAAATTCGGAATTGGTGTTGATAGAGCCCAATGGGAGCTTGGCGCAACAGGTCAAGGAGATTTATTAGCTACAGCTCAAACTGCCGGAATGATGTGGAGCTGGACTGGAGGGTATAAATTTGTAAATTTTGAAGGAACAGTTACTTCATCAACGCTTACAACTCCAAGAAGTTATAGAGTACACACGGGTAAAACGATGGTAAATAATGTAGAAAATTACAATTATGCCGAAGTTACCATAACTTTACCATCAATTGCAAAAGTTAGAACTACAATTACACCTCAAATTCATATTTTGGCTGATGCTAAAAACATAGTCGATGGCGATAATAAAATAGCACTTACTGCAGGAACTTCTGGTGATGTTATGGGAGGCGATAGATTGGCATTGGTTACGACTAATCTTTCTAAAATGTTTACGGTAGATCACGTGCATAACGACTAATTTCTTTATTAATAAGCGGTTAATGAGAATTGACCGCTTTAATATTTTTTATAAATGAAAACAAAAATAATATTGTTGCTCATTTTACCTTTGCTATGGAGTTGTACCAACGATGACGAAGATTATACCAATTTACCATTAGAATTTAAAGTTCCTTCAAATTTTCCGCCATTAGCATATAATATTTCAAATAATCCGCCTACGCAAAAAGGTTTTGAACTAGGTAAAAAATTGTTTTACGACGGTCGATTGGCTTCAGACGGTGTGGTTTCGTGCGGTTTTTGTCACATTCAAGAAAATGCTTTTACGCACCACGGACACACTTTTAGTCATGGTGTAAACGATGCTGTGGGTACAAGAAATACGCCTTCTATTCAAAATTTGGGCTACCAAACGGCTTTTATGTGGGATGGAGCCGTCAATCATTTGGATTTGCAATCTATTTTGCCTTTTACAAATCCGGTAGAAATGAATGGCGATTTTAGTGCTGCCATAACCATGATGAAAGGAGATGCCGAGTATCAAAAGTTATATAAATTGGCTTTCGCCGATGGACAAATCAACTCTGAAAATATGCTCAAAGCCTTGGGACAATTCATGCTGATGGTGACTTCATCCAATTCTCGTTTTGACAAATACCGACGCAATGAAGCGGGAGGCACTTTGACGCAGCAAGAGTTAAGTGGCTATGCCATTTTCAATCAAAAATGTGCCAGCTGTCATGCAACCGATTTGTTTACCGATAATTCTTTTAGAAATAACGGCTTATCTGTCAATCCTGCCCTGAATGATGTAGGACGCTATAGAGTAACTGAACTCGACCAAGACTTGCACAAGTTTAAAGTACCAAGCCTTCGAAACATTGAAAAAACAGCACCTTACATGCACGATGGACGATTGCTCACCTTAGAGGGTGTATTGGATCATTACAGTTCAGAGGTTGTAGATTCTGCAACATTGGACCCAATTCTAAAGCAAAATGGAATTTTGGGAATTGCCTTGTCTGCCACTGAAAAATCAGCATTAATTGCTTTTCTAAAAACCTTAACCGATAACGAATATTTAACTGACAAACGATTTTCGGAATATTAATTTTTTTAAATCAAAAAAAATCAAAAAGATCTAAAGAATTTAAAGAATTTAAAAAATCTAAAGATACAGAACTTAATGAAACTTAATGTCT
>NZ_MUGT01000058.1 GCF_002217205.1 Flavobacterium branchiophilum NBRC 15030 = ATCC 35035
GATTACTATGATTCAACCAAATAAAAATTCATAAAAAATTTGAGTTTTTTTTACAAATAATTTAATTTTTCAAACCCTGTTGGCGTTCAAATGCTGCAGGGTTTTTTAATTTTTTTGAAACCTACTGCTTGAGTAAAATTTCAAAATTAATCTAGTTTTTCATTCTTACGGCATTTACTCCCCCTTCGGGGGCTGGGGGGCTTTGGAAGTTCCAATTATATTACTAACTTTGTGGGCGAGGTTTCGCAACATAGCGAGTACTTTGCTTTTGGGGAAATAAAATTCATCGAACTCCAATAAAAAATAAAATCGATGTGAGATAAACGTTCATTGAAGAGCATAAAGACAGCCACAACTCACCGTATAAGTTTAATGGTAAGGAGCTGGATGAGGAAAGTGGATTGTATTATTATGGGGCAAGGTATTATGACCCGAGGATTAGTATTTGGGCGAGTGTGGATCCGTTGGCGAACTTTAACCCTTTTATGGATGATGAGTTTTATTTTGATGGCGACCATAATGGAGGTTTAGAAAATTCTTTCAATCATTCAATATATTCTTATTGTTATCAAAATCCTTTAAGACTTATAGATCCGAACGGAAAACAGGTTGATGTTATAGACTTTATTCCTGTTGTAGGAAGCATAAAAGATATAATTAGAGGGGTTAGAGATGGTGATGGTACAACTTTAGCAATTGGTATTGTTGGCTTAGCAATTGATATTGGCACTTTGGGTGGGGGTTCGGGAGGAAAAGGACTACTAAAAGCAGGAGTTAAAATGGCTCTGAAAACTGAATCCAAAGTTTTAGCGAGAGTTGCAGCAGCTCAAGCTGCAAAAAGAGGTGGAGTAGTTTTTGCTGAAGGCGGTAGCAAGCATTTGCTAGCAGCTTTAGCAAAATATGAAATGAAAATTTCTGCTCAATCACAAAAGGTTTTAGACAAAATTGTTAATACAGCGTCTTCTTCTAAATGGGCTGGAAAACAACATAAATGTGTTGAATATGCTGAAGACATTGCAAAAAAAATAGGAGGAACAATAAAAAGTTTAGGAAATGAGGTTAGGGTTATGGCTGGAAATACGGATTATGGTTTTAATCATCATATTGTAGAGAAAATAGTTGATGGTAAAACTATTATTTTTGACAATATGAATCCTAATGGTATGCTAAAAGAGGATTACATAAAAAAAATTGATGGTATAATCCCTAGAAAAGGACCAAGTTCTTATCAAAATGGAAAAACATTATTACAAAATGCAAAAAAAGTTGAAAGTGCAAATTAGTAAATATAATATTTTAGTTATTTTAGATATTTTTATTGAAAAAGGTCTAATAAAAAATATTGAACATATTTATTTATTTATATATGGTATTAACCATTGCTTAATTAATAATAACATTGAAAATGACTTTGTTGATTGTTATTCAAGTTTTGAAAGTTATATAAGAACAAAATTTCCAGCCTGTAATAATTATAGTATTCCATATTTTTTAAGTTTAATTGATTCAAATAGTATCGAGTTTTTCAAAAGTTTATATTCTGATTTTTTAAGCGAAAACGAAAACATAAAATACGATTTCATCAACGATAATGTTTTAGAAAAGAGATTTAATAACGAAGATTTTTATATTAAACATTTAATAACATTACTAGATAGAGCATCTTTTTTTGACATAAACACTTTTGATGATTTTTTTATTTATCTTCAAGGATATTTTTACGTGTCAAAAGAAGATCACGTATATTTTATTCTTTCAGAATTTATGTCAAAATACAAAAGTGAAAAATTTAAAGAAAATCAATATATTAGAATGGCTTGTTCAAATTCAATAATTTCATTTAAAAATATGTTTATGCCTTTTCTGGAAGACAAGTTTAAAGTTCCCCCCGCTCCCGCGCGAATCCCCTCGCGTGAAAAGTGATAAAAAGCCAAAAACCACAATCCTAAAAACTTGTGGTTTTAAAACTAAATAATTTTTCAAACCCTATCAGCTTTTCAAACGCTGATAGGGTTTTTAAAATCTTTGCACTTGGGAACACCTCCAAAAGTGGCAATCTAGCCCCGACTGGAGTGGAAATCCTTTTTGTTTTTTCGTTAAAAACAAAAAGATTGTAGCGTAAGGCGGGAACTGGACCTGCGTGAAAATGCCAAAAGTGGCGGCTGCTGATGTTTTTGATGCTATTTTGGGTATTGAGTTGGGTTTTGAGCTGTATGAAAGACCGAGTAAACATATACGATGCTTCGTTTTTATGAACTTCAAATGACACCAGATAAGGTGATGTTTTTAAAGGTATGGCTCTGATTTTTTTGTGTCTAAATCGAAAGAAAGGGTTTGGTTATTGGATATTTAATACTTGATTCTATTGCGATTTATAGTTGTATTCGTCTATTTTTTAGCTGCTTTTTTTACCAAATTCATTATATTTATGTATTATCAAAACCTAAAAAGTTGCATTTACTGGTTGAAATTAGCTCATTTTTTCAAATAAATAACTTCACAACATGGAACTATTTTTTATGTATATTGGGTATAAATGGGGTATTAACATTTTTTTATTAAAAATTAAGGGGGTTAAAATAGAAATTATAAAGTATTTTAATAATAATTTTTTTGTTTAAAATATTTTTTTTTAATTTGTCGAATATATTATTTGATAAGTATTTTATTAGTGTAAAAAATAATATGTAACATATAATACAAACTAAACTAATTCCAAAAAATGAAAAAATTAATAACCAAAACCACTTTATTCATTACTCTGTGTTTGATTGGGCTATCCACTTAAGCACAAGAATTGACAGTTACTCAAATAGACTCTATCGAAAAATCATTCCATTACGAGCATGGAACAATCAAGTTAGCAAACGGCATAGGAAGTATCAATGTACCAAACGGATTCAAATATTTGAACCCAATCCAAGCAGAAAAAGTACTCGTGGATTTATGGGGAAATCCAAAATCTGATAACCTTACAATGGGATTAATCCTACCCGAAAAACAAAGCATCATGGGCGACAATGGCTATGTTTTTAATATTCAATATGACGAAATTGGCTATGTAAAAGATGATGATGCCGATGAAATAGATTATGATGAACTGCTAACGCAAATGAAAAAAGATACAGACGAAGAGAACGAAGCCAGAAAAAAAGAAGGTTATGGAGCAATCAATTTAGTGGGCTGGGCAGCAAAACCATTTTATGACAAGGAAAGAAAAATATTGCATTGGGCAAAAGAAATTAAATTTGACACCGATTCTATAAATTCAACTCTCAACTACAACGTTCGTATTTTAGGCAGAAAAGGGGTATTGGTGCTCAATGCCATTGCCAAAACATCGGAATTGCCTTTGGTTCAAAAGGACATAAACCAAGTATTGGATATAGTAAAATTTAATGACGGTTACAAATATGAAGAATTTGACAGCAGTATAGACGAAGTAGCCGCTTGGACTATTGGCGGATTAGTTGCTGGTAAAGTACTTACAAAAGTTGGGATATTGGCTCTAATTGCCAAGTTTGGAAAATTGATTGCTTTGGCTGTTTTAGGCTTTTTTGGTGCATTCAAGAAAAAAGTATTGGGATTTTTCTCGAAAAATAATACAGAGGAGGAAACAATCCATACAGAAGAAACAAATGAAAATAAGGAAGTCAATCCTAACAATATGAATGATTTAAGTCAGCAAGATGTTTATCAAATACCCGTTGAAAATCCGTCGGTAACTCCAGATGACACTCCGTTTGGGGCTTCAGAAAAACCTTCATCGGCAACTCCAGATGACACCTTAAAACAACCATAGGTAACCTCAAATGCCATTATATTGTAATAAAAACAATACTATTTTGAAAACCAAAAAACTATTAAATTGGTTTTTTTGGTTTTCTAATTTTATAAGAGTCCAAACCAACAAAGCCATTTCAATTTAGCAGAGGCTTTCATTTGTTTATTATCCATTATTGAAAACAAAATGTTAATATTATCAAAATATTGATAAAAATATCAAAAAACAAAACAAGTTATTGTATTTTTGTTAATTTTGTTTACAGCTCATAGATAGTCGTTATCATGAACGTTTAGAAAATATTCAACCTTATAGACCTTATTTTAAATGAAAAAAAAATTGATCATCGCCCTGATTTGCAGTAGCATTGGCAATGTTTTAGCCCAAAATGGCTATTGGCAGCAACATGTGGACTACAAAATAAAAGTAGTTATGGACAGCAAAAAATACCAATATAAAGGGAATCAAATTTTAGAATATACAAACAATTCTCCTGATACCTTAAAGAAAGTATATTTTCATTTATTTAATAATGCTTTTCAACCAGGAAGCGAAATGGATGCCCGACTTCAAACTATTAAAGACCCTGACGCTCGCATGGTAAATAAAATTAAAATAGGCGACAAGGAAGTTAAAGAAAGTCGGATTTCAAAATTGCTACCAAATGAAATAGGGTATTTACACGTATCGAATTTGAAACAAAATGGAATTGCTACTACTTCAAAAGAACTAGGAACCATATTAGAAATCACATTAAGCACTCCCCTTTTGCCTCATGCAAAAACGCTTTTTACAATGGATTTTGAAGGGCAAGTCCCCGTTCAAATTAGACGTTCTGGTCGAAATAATAAAGAAGGTGTCGAATTGTCGATGGCACAATGGTATCCAAAACTTGCAGAATATGATTTTGAAGGTTGGCATGCCGATCCCTATATTGCAAGAGAGTTTCATGGTGTTTGGGGTAATTTTGATGTTCAAATTACAATTGACAAAGATTACATTTTAGGTGCTTCGGGCTATTTAGAAAATGCCAATGCAATAGGTTATGGCTACCAAGATGCGGGAGTAGTTGTAAAAAACGAGCCGAAGAAAAAAACAAATACATGGCACTTTGTAGCTCCAAATGTACATGATTTTACATGGGCTGCAGATAAAAATTATTTGCACGATGTTCTTCAAGTACCAAATGGTGCAACGCTTCATTTTTTGTATAAAAACAATCCGAAAATTATTGACAATTGGAAGGCTGTAATGCCAAAAGTGGTTCAGTTGATGCAATATTATAACCAAACAATTGGTCAATATCCATATAAGCAATACAGTATTATCCAAGGAGGCGATGGCGGAATGGAGTATGCTATGTGTACCTTGATTCTTGGCGAAGGCACCCTTGATGGATTGACTGGCTTGATAGCACACGAGATGGGGCATTCGTGGTTTCAACACATCTTGGCAACCAACGAAAGCAAACACGGTTGGATGGACGAAGGTTTTGCTACTTTTATAGAAAACTTGGGCGTTAATGCCATTGCCGATAAAAAAACGGACAATCCATTTGAAGCTGAATACAAAAGTTATATGGCAATGGCCAATTCTGGAAAAGAACAGCCACAAAGCACACATGCCGACAGATTTGATGAAAACAGGGTATATAGCATTACGTCATACAGCAAAGGTTGTGTGTTTGCACGTCAATTGGGTTATTTAATTGGCGACGATTTGATGATGCAAACCATGAAACAATATTATACTGCATTCCAATTCAAGCACCCAACACCCAACGATTTTAAAAGAGTAGCAGAAAAAATATCTGGTGCATCGCTGGATTGGTATTTGACAGATTGGACTACAACTACCAATACTATTGATTATGCTATTAAAGAAGTCATTGACAATAGCGAAAAAACCAGTATCGTGTTGGAAAGAATAGGTAGGATGCCAATGCCTATCGATTTGAATATCACATATACGGATGGTTCTACAGAAAATTTTTATATTCCATTGAGAATGATGCATTTCGAAAAAGCAAACCCAACGCCTGATATCAAAAGGACTGTACTGACAGACTGGGCATGGGCCTATCCAACGTATCAATTTGATATACAACAAACTAAAAAAAATATTAAAAAAATAACCATAGACCCTTTGAATTTGATGGCCGATGTTAAAAAAGACAATAATACCCTGATAGTCAATCCATAAAACGGATACCTACAACTGCTCTGCAACGGTCTTTTTTTTTATATTAATCATCAAATTACTTAAATTTTAAAAGTGTTTAAAAGTCATACTTAATACATCGTTTGGAATAATTTGTTTAAAAAAATAAAAGTTATGCAACTTCAAAAACATCAAATGAAGGACAATACTATTTTTTGGCAGTCTCTAAAAATGATAGTCATCATGAGTTTTTTATGGAGCTATCAATACAGTTATGCTCAAAATCAAAGGCCAAAAGTGGGCTTGGTTTTGAGCGGAGGAGGAGCCAAAGGGTTTGCACACATTGGCGTCTTAAAAGTATTAGAACAAGCAGGAGTCAAAATCGATTATATTGGAGGCACCAGTATGGGTTCTGTAGTTGGGGGGCTGTATGCTTCGGGCTATAATGCACAACAAATTGATTCTATATTCAAATCGACCGATTTTGATGAGTTGATCAAAGACTTTATACCTAGGTCCTCCAAAACATTTTATGAGAAAAAAAATGACGAATTGTATGCCGTAACCCTTCCTTTCAGAAAATTCAGAATCGGACTGCCTTTAGCATTATCAAAAGGCCTTTATAATTACAATTTACTTACAAAATTAACGCACCATGTTAGAAATATAAATGATTTTTCAAAACTTCCAATCCCATTTGTCTGCGTAGGAACGGATGTTGAAACGGGCAAAGAAGTGCTGTTTAAAGGAGGGTATTTGCCTCAAGCTATTTTGGCTAGTTCTGCATTTCCAACTTTGTTTATGCCCGTAGAAATAGATCATAAACTAATAGTAGATGGCGGTGTTTCCAATAATTATCCTGTAGAAGAGGTACGAAGAATGGGAGCCGATATCATCATTGGGGTAGATGTACAAGACGATTTGAAAGGCAGACGAGCATTGACAGATGCTACTAAAATTTTTACACAAATTTCCAATCTTCAGATGATTGAAAAAATGCAAGCCAAAAAAAATCTAACCGATATATACATCAAACCTGATATAGAAAAATATGGTGTTGTATCGTTTGACGAAGGCCGAGCGATTATCAAAAAAGGCGAGGAAGCCGCATTTGCTGTTTATGAAAAATTCAAAGCATTGACTGCCGTCCAAAATAATGATACAAAACAAGAGGCCAAACCAATAAACGAAAGTATATGTATTGCTTCTATCCAAATCAACCATCTAAAAAATTACACTTATGATTATGTTATTGGAAAACTAGGATTTAGAGGTGGAAGTCAAATAACATTTACAGATTTGAATTTAGGAATAAATAAACTCAATGCTACACAAAACTTCAGTGATATTAATTACAAAATACATCAAACTTCCGATGGTCAAAACGAATTAATTATGGAGTTAAAAGAAAATAGAGTTAAAACATTTCTAAAATTTGGTATGCACTATGATGGTTTATACAAAAGTGGTTTGCTTTTAAATTTGACACAAAAAAAATTATTGTTTAAAAATGATGTTGCCTCTATAGACGTAATTTTGGGAGACAATTTTAGGTATAATTTTGACTATTATATTGACAATGGATTTTATTGGAGTTTTGGAGTCAAATCAAAATACAATGTGTTTAATAGAAATGTATATTCTGAGTTCAAAGAGAATAACTTTTTGCAGTTTGAAGGATTACGAAGTTTGAACATTGATTTTAGCAGTTTGAGTAACCAAATATATGTGCAAACAGTTTTTGCACAACAATTTTTATTAGGTATAGGAGCAGAGTTTGATCATTTAAAAATATCCTCTAATAATTTAGATAATAACGCTCAAATCATTGAAAAAAACGAATTTGCAAGTGGTTATTTGGCATTGAAATTTGACAATTTTGACAATAAATATTTTCCAAAAAAAGGATTTTATTTCAGTAGCGATTTTCAAACCTATTTGTATTCGTCAACATTAAAAACCAATTTCAAACCATTTTCCATATTAAAAGTGGATTTTGGCATTGCAAGAAGTTTTCACAAAAAAACCACCCTCACAGTACAGGCAGATGCGGGTTTGAGTATTGGCGAAAGACAAACAGCCGCTTTTGATTTTGTGTTTGGAGGTTATGGTTTTAATCCTACAAAAAACATCAAACCTTTTTATGGATATGATTTTCTGAGTGTTTCGGGCAATAGCTATATAAAAGCAACCGTAACGATGGATTATGAAATTTTCAAAAAAAACCATTTGAATTTTTCGGCAAATTTTGCCAATATCGAAAATAATTTATTCGAAAAAGTCAATTGGATTTCAAGATCCAAATATTCGGGATATGCCTTGGGCTATGGGATAGAAACGGTTATTGGCCCAATAGAAATTAAACAAACCTATTCGCCCGAAACAGGCAAAGGTAATACTTGGTTTGCCGTAGGTTTTTGGTTTTAAAAACGAAATAAATAAAAAATGTTGTAGATTATTAAAAAATTGATATATTTGAACCAACAAATTAAATTAAAATAGAAAAATTATGTCTATTTGGAAAAGAAAACCAATCAATCAATTATTAGAAGAAGCGTCTGAATCTGAAAAAGGATTAAAAAGAACGCTAACCGCCAGAGGATTAACTGCTTTGGGGGTAGGAGCCATTATCGGCGCAGGGTTATTTTCGATAACTGGTTTAGCAGCAGCATCTAATGCTGGGCCTGCCATAACCATTTCGTTTATTGTAGCGGCTATCGGTTGTGTATTTGCAGGATTGTGCTATGCAGAATTTTCATCAATGATACCCGTTGCTGGAAGTGCCTACACCTATTCATTTGCTACAATGGGTGAATTTATCGCTTGGATTATCGGATGGGATTTAGTACTCGAATATGCCGTTGGGGCTGCCACAGTATCCATAAGTTGGTCCAGGTATTTAACTAAATTTCTCGATGGTTTTGGAATTCATCTCAACGAAAATTTTACACATTCGCCATTTGAAGGGGGTTTGATAAATATTCCTGCTGTT
Organism: Flavobacterium branchiophilum NBRC 15030 = ATCC 35035; assembly: GCF_002217205.1. GTDB lineage: Bacteria > Bacteroidota > Bacteroidia > Flavobacteriales > Flavobacteriaceae > Flavobacterium > Flavobacterium branchiophilum. The sequence goes on from NZ_MUGT01000058.1 coordinate 8,937, forward strand.
TTTATTGTAATGCTCATGTCTTTCATCTTGATGCGAGGAACAAAAGAATCGGCAACAGTAAATGGAATTATTGTAATGCTTAAAGTTTCGGTGGTGTTAATTTTTATTGCTTTAGGTTGGCAATATATCAAACCAGAAAATTACACTCCATATATTCCCGAAAACAAAGGGACTTTTGGCGAATTTGGTTTTTCTGGTATTATTAGAGCCGCAGCTATTGTGTTTTTTGCTTATATCGGTTTTGATGCTGTTTCAACAGCTGCACAAGAAGCTAAAAACCCTAAAAAGGATATGCCTATTGGAATTTTATTGTCGTTAGGAATTTGTACTGTATTGTATATATTATTTGCACATGTAATGACAGGGGTAGTCAATTATACTGCTTTTGCTGGTGCAGATGGAATTGCTCCTGTAGCCATTGCCATAGACAATATGGGCGAAGTTAGTGCTTCGGGAGCTGTTATACCTGCTTTTCCTTGGTTAAATAAAGCTATTATTTTAGCTATTCTTGGTGGATATGCTTCTGTAATTCTAGTGATGCTTATGGGACAAAGTAGAGTGTTTTTTTCTATGAGTAAAGATGGTTTAATGCCAAAAGTGTTTTCTGAAATACACCCAAAATTTAGAACTCCTGCAAAAAACAATATGTTGTTTATGCTCATTGTTAGTATTTTTGCAGCATTTATCCCTGCTCGTGTTGTTGGCGAAATGACAAGTATAGGAACCCTTTTTGCTTTTATATTAGTTTGTCTTGGCGTATGGATCATGCGTGTCAAAATGCCCGAAGTGCCACGTGCCTTTAAAACTCCAATGGTGCCATTGGTACCCATTTTAGGTATATTAGTTTGCCTTGGTATGATGGTTTTTTTACCATTGGATACATGGATTCGATTAATTGCTTGGATGATGATAGGTTTTGACATTTATATTTTTTATGGAATGAAAAACAGTATATTAAACAAAGGTGAATTTAGTTTTAATAACTATAAAACTGTTGCATTTTCAGGTTTAGCAATGGTTATTGCCTTAATTATTATTGCAATTATTCATCATAGCGATCCAAATATTGATGATGTGTATTTGTATTATTTTGCATTAGGTTTTTCTGTAGTTCATGCCATTATTTATTCTTTAAGCCTTTTGAGAGTTAAAAAATAATTTTATTATATTCTTAAAAAAAGGGTTTGTTTTTTAAATATTTAAAAAACAAACCCTTTTTTTTTGTACAATGATTTTTTTTAATATATTTGTATAGCCTTTTACTAGAAGATAATTGATGTGTTTAATTTGTAGAAAATAAATATTATAACATTAAATTTTGATCAAAATTTTACTCCTATAAAAAACGATTGATGACATAATTAAAACCTAATTCAACCTTTTAATTCAAGTTTTTAGAATTTTAATTCAATGTCGTTAAGTT
>NZ_MUGT01000059.1 GCF_002217205.1 Flavobacterium branchiophilum NBRC 15030 = ATCC 35035
TGGGGAAAGTAGAAGGAAAGATAGAAGGAAAGATAGAAGGGAAAGTAGAAGGGAAAATAGAAAGAGATATTGAAATCATCCTTAATGGTTACAACAATCGGTTTTCTATTACTCAATTGGCTCAATTAACCAATCTGTCTGAACAAGAGGTGCTTATGATTTTGAGAGATAACGGAATTGAGGTTTAAAAGCAATTTACCCCGTCAATATCCTATGCCATAGGTTTTTTGTTAAATCCTAGCTCATCGTAACACCTCCAAAAGTGGCAATCTAGCCCCGACTGGAGTGGAAATCCTTTTTGTTTTTTCGTTAAAAACAAAAAGATTGTAGCGAAAGGCGGGAACTGCCCCTGCGTGGAAATGCCAAAAGTGGCAGTTCCTCATCTTGAAATGTCTTTGGGGTTTAATTTGAATTTATCGTAATATTTGTTGTATTTTATTAATTATTTCATCGACTTTGATGGTTTGCATGACGTTTTCGTATCCTGCTACTTTTTTGTTTCCATAAATAGAGGTGGGCAAGAGTGGGTACTGATTTCTGTTGGGCACAAGGGCATAGTCTATGGGCTGGTTGAAGGGCAAAAAACCTGCATAAGGGTGGGTTGCTCCCCATAGGGTGAGTACTTTTTTGCCTAGCATGGCGGCTATATGGGCGTTGCCGCTATCCATAGAAAGCATGAGGTCTAACTGGCTGATTAAGGCCATTTCTGTTGCTAGGTCGAAGCATCCTGCCATGTTGTAAACATTTGGATGAGTTGCTGCGAGGGTTGTCAAGAGTTGTTTTTCTTTTTGTCCTCCGCCAAACAAAAATACTTCATAATCAGGATTTTTTGCTAGTTTTTGTATTAGTTTTTGCATCAAATCAAAGGGGTAAACTTTGGATTGATATTGTGCAAAAGGGGCAATTCCTAGGTGCTTTTTGTTGGGTTTTATCAGGTTTTGTATGGCTTTGTTGGGCTGAAAATTTGGAAATATTGGGCTGGCATTTTTGATTTGAAAGCCTAATTGTTCTAAAACTTCAATTTGTCTGTCGAAAACGGTTGTTAGCGGTTTGAAAATTTTGTTTTTGGTTCTGGTAAGGGCTTTTTTGTCATTTCGGGCTTTGTTGATTTGGGCGGTTTGAATGCCAGAAAAGGCCATCAATTGGCATACAATTTTTGATCGAAGGACGTTGTGCCAATCGGCAAAAGCATCGGGTTTTAACTTTTTTAGATCGATAAACAAACGGAGGTTTCCTATAAACCCTTTGTGCCTTTTTTTGTCGTCGAAAGCAAAGAATGTTAGGTTTGGAATGTCGTCGAAAAAGGGTTTGAAAAAGGGCCTTGAGACCATGGTTATTTTTAAATTGGGATACAAATGGGCAAGTTTTCTGATGTTTGGCACGGTCATAGCAACATCGCCCATGGCAGATAGCCTGAATATCATAAGGTGCTTTATGGGTTTGCTCATGTTTTTTTTTGGAATTTAATATTAATAATGGGCTTTGTACCATACTTTCATCCACTCTCGTTTGAGTATTAAAAAGCATACTTGATTGGCCAGGACAACTAAATCTGATCCGTCTAATGCTTTGATTTGATTTTCTGGAACGTCGATGATGTAGAGTAAATTGAGGTATGAGCCAAATTTGTGGGCTATGAGTTGGTATATTTTTTCGTGCAAAACTTGTTGTAAGTCTTCGGGGGCTATATCTGGTTTGCAATCTAATGCTTCGTTGGCCAAATTAAAATCTTTGGTAATTTGTACTACAAGTTTTGAATACAAGTTCTGATTTGTAGCTGTTTCCCATAAGGCTTTAGGGTGTTGTGGCGTTTCAAAAGTCATTATACGGTGCGTTTCATTAAATTTTGTCCAAATACATGTAGTATCTGTTTTTTTTCTGGCTCTATATCCAATGGATGTAATACATCAAAAGCTTTTTGAGTGTATAATGCTAAGGCCTTTTGAGTGTTTTCAGCGGCTTTTGTGTCTGTAAAAATTTGTTTTACAAGTGCAATTTTTTGGGTATTGTCCTCTAAATTTTGTTGGTATAAATCTAGCAGTTGCTGTTTTTGTGTTTGGTCGGCATTTTGGAGTGCCGTCAAATATAAATATGTTTTTTTGTTTTCAATAATATCGCCACCTACTTGTTTGCCAAAAGTTTTAGGATCGCCAAAAGCGTCTAAAAAATCGTCTTGAAGCTGAAATGCAATACCTAAATTTAGTCCAAAATCATAAATTAGTTGTGCATTTTCTAATGAAGTTTGAGCAATGATGGCACCCATTTTTAGGGCTGCGGCTACTAAAACGGCTGTTTTATATTCAATCATTTTGAGGTATTCGTTTATGGTAACACCAACTTTGGTTTCAAAATCTACGTCCCATTGTTGTCCTTCGCAAACTTCGAGTGCGGTTTTTGAAAATAATTTTGCCAAATCTCTAAAAACGGGTGGTTCGTATTGCTCAAAATATTGGTAAGCCAATATCAACATGGCATCGCCCGAGAGGATACCTGTGTTGATGTTCCATTTTTCATGTACGGTTTGATGCCCTCTTCTAAGTGGGGCATCGTCCATAATATCGTCGTGAATTAATGAAAAATTATGAAAAGTTTCTACTGCCATTGCAGCAGGAAGGGCTTGTTTGTAATTGGCATTAAAGATTTCTGCCGACATTAAGGTTAATACAGGTCGCATTCTTTTGCCACCAAGCGATAAGATATAGTCAATAGGGTTGTATAAATTTTGTGGTTCTTTGAGGTACGATTGTTTTTGTAAGTACGCTACAAATAGACTTTGATATTCTGAAATGGTGTGCATGTTTTGTTTTTTGGCAAATTTATAATTTTATTTAATGATTATTTTAAACAAATAACCAAAAATAACCTTTTTTTTAATCATTATTTGACTTCTTTTACTAAGTATATAAATGCAGGAAAATGATCGCTAAAACCTACTTCGTTCAAAGAGTGTCTTAATGGATAACCTTTGTAGGCACCCGTAGTTTGTACCATAAAGGATTTGTTGTATATGCCAGACTTCCAATACATAAAAGTCGAAAAATCCTTTTGTAATAAAGTTTCAGAAACCATGATTTGATCAAATATATCTCCAGCATCTCTATAAAATAGGGTGGCATTACCGTCTTTTGCCATTTGTTCAAAGGGGTTGTAAACACCAAATTTGGCAACATCATTTCGAGACAATTTGGCTCCAATTCCTTTCTTGACAGAGTTGTTGTAAGGGCCGTCATTTAAGTCACCCATTGAAATAATTTTGGCATTTGGATTTATTTTATAAATAGAGTCCATAATTTTTCGGTTCAATCGGCCCGCTTCTTCTCTAAAAGGGCTGCTCTTTTTTTCGCCACCCGACCTTGAAGGCCAGTGGTTTACTAATACATGTACCTCTTCGCCATCTAAAAAACCGGTAACCAACAAAATATCACGAGTATAAATCCTGTGATTATTCACATAATCGGTTTTGTCATTTTCCATTTTGTCTTCATCTGTTTCTTTTTCTTTGGAATCTTTAGCTTGATGTTTATAAATGAGCAAAGGAATATTTGAAGTACTAGTGGGTTGAAAATATTTTTTTTGATACAACAATGCCACATCAATGCCACGATGGTCTGGCGAATCAAAATGAACAATGCCATAATTGTATTTGGCTAATTGAGGTTCTTTTATCAAATCTTCTAGCACACCCCGATTTTCAATTTCAGATCCTCCAATAAGCGTAGGGGCATTTGGGTTATCAGGAGTGCCAATGCCTGAAAGTACACGGGACAAATTTTTTAGTTTTTGATGGTATTTTTCAGATGTCCAGTTTTGGACTCCATTTGGAAGCCATTCTTCGTCGTTGTTTGGATTGTTGATGGTGTCAAATAAATTTTCAAAATTATAAAAAGCAACGGTGTGTATGGCCACTTTTTTAGCTTGAGATTGTACCGCTGCAATTGAGAATAACACAAAAATGAAGGCAATAATTTTTCTAATTTTCATATTTAATAGCATTTTAATTAAAAAGTTTAACATAAACTTGGCAACAAAAGTAATTAATATTAATATAAAATGTACTTTTGCACTATTAAGAAATAATAATTCCTTGTTATAAGGATGATTTAATTAGATGTAATTTATGAAAAAACTTGTTATTAGTACTTTATTAGTTATGCAAGTATTTTGGGTGTTTGGACAAACTGCTTCCAAAATTACAGGAAGAGTTTTAGATTCCAAAACCAAAAATGCCATTCAAAACGTAGAAGTTAGTCTTCAAAACACCCATTTGACGGAACTAACAAACCCAAATGGTGAATTTGAACTTTCAAATGTAGCCTTTGGAATACAAATTATAAAAATTAGTAGCCAAGGTTATGTAGAACAACAAATTCAAATAACGGTTGAGAATGGCAAAACAACCTCTGTTGGCGACGTTTTTTTGAAAGAAGACGTAACAACTGAACAACAAAACAGTTTGATAACCATTACAGAAGGTGCTTTGAACGACGAAGTGAATGGATCCGAAAGTACGGCAAGTTTATTGCAATCTAGTAGAGATGCCTTTTTGCAAGTAGCCGCTTTTAATTTAGGTCAGGCCCGATTTAGTGTAAGAGGAATTGACAATGAATATTCTAGCGTAATGATTAACGGTATTTTGATGAATAAAATGGCCGATGGTCGCCCACAGTATGGTGATTGGGGAGGCTTAAATGATGTTACTAGAAATCAAGAGTTTACAAATGGTTCTGCTCCTTCTGATTATATTTTTGGAGGTATTGCTGGAACTCAAGAAATCAATACAAGAGCGTCGTTGTATAGAAAAGGTAGCCGTATTTCGTTTTTAAATACCAATACCAATTATAGTTTTAGAGCCATGGCTACTACTTCGTCTGGAATGCAAACAGATGGTTGGGCATATACGCTTTCGGCTGGAAGACGATGGGCTGAAAACGGCTATTTTGATGGTACTAATTACAGCGCCAATTCGCTTTTTGCCAGTGTCGAAAAGAGAATCAACAACAAACATAGCTTGAACTTTACCTCTATCCTTGCTCAAAACAAACGAGGTAAAAATTCGCCAAATACACAAGAAACTTTAGACTTGATGGGCGATAAATACAATTCATATTGGGGATTTCAAGAAGGAGAAAAAAGAAATTCTCGTTATAAAAAATCTGAAGAACCCATGGTAATGCTCACACATTATTGGACTGTGAATGACAAAACCAGAATCAACACCTCTCTAGCTTTTCAAACGGGTCAAATAGGCAATAGCCGATTGGATTATACCAAAGTAGATAATCCAGACCCTACTTATTATAGAAAACTACCAAGTTATTATACCAATTATTTTAATAACGATGTATTTGTGGGTAACACCCCATTTTATGTGAATGCGGCAGCAGTAACACGAGCTAATTTTTTAGCCAATCCGCAGTTAGATTGGAAAAATATCTACAAAATTAATCAAGAAAATTTAGCTAACGGCAGCAGAATTGTGCTTTATGAAGACCGTAATGACGAAAATATTGTAACTTTTAATACTAATTTAGCTTCGCAACTAACAGATCATATATTTGTAAATGCTGGTTTGAATTATCAAAATTCGATTACCAAAAATTTTAAGAAAATGGTCGATTTATTAGGAGGTAATTATTTTACAGATGTAGCTACTTTTGGGTTATATGGCGATCAAAACCAATCGGATTTGAACAATCCAAATAGAATTATTGGCAAAAATGACCAATACGGCTATAATTATGGTAACCTCTAAAAACTCAATATTTTGATTTTTTAAAAAACATAAAATATTGAATATAAACAAAATAAGGTTTTTAATTTTTCTGCAAATCGAGTTTTTAGAGGTGTCCTTATAATATTGAAGCTTCAAGATTTGACTTTTTTACTCAATTCAAATTTGTATTTAAAAAAATAGATTTTTATTTGGCACAATCTTTTTCCAAATCAGCTTACCAGCGAGAAGGTTTATACAAAAACGGTTATTATCCTGATAATTCCTTTGGCAAAAGCGAGACAATTGATTTTGAAAATTTTGGTTTCAAAGGTGGTTTTACTTATAAAATTTCGGGGAAACATTATGTTGATTTTAACGGTATTTATATGTCAAAAGCTCCAAATACTAAAGATGTTTTTGCCAATGCCCGTGTTAATAATTTTATTACAGAAAATATTGATAATGAAAAAATTAATGGAGGCGATTTGAGTTATATCATCAAAACACCAAAATTCAAATCCAGAATTTCGGCTTATTATATCGAAACTAAAAACAGTACCGACATCAATTTTTATTATGCAGACGGTGTCAGTGTAGGCACAAGCAGCGGTGCTTTTGTTTCGGAAATTGTTACTGGAATCAACAAACGCAACAAAGGACTCGAAGTGGGATTGGAATACCAACTTTCTGCAACGGTAAAGTTTACAGGAGTTGCGGCTTTGGGTAATTATACCATAACAAACAATCCAGACGTTAAATTGTCTAATGATTTGGCTGCCAATGTGGTGTCTTACGGAGCTGCCAATTTAGCGGGTTATAAATTATCTGGTTCGCCTCAACAGGCTTTCTCTTTTGGTGCAGAATACAGAGATCCCAAATTTTGGTGGATTGGTACTAATATCAATTATTTAGCAGAAAGTTATGTGGATGTTTCCACCATCAAAAGAACCAACAGCTACTTTACTTCGCCAGACAATGCTGGCATCACCATCGATCAAGCTAAAGCCGACAATTATTTAAAACAAGAAAAACTAAATCCATTTTATTTGCTCAATGTTGTAGGTGGAAAATCTTGGAGAATACAAGGCAAAACGTTTGGTTTATTTGCCAATATTAATAATCTTTTGAATGTGGCTTATAAAACGGGTGGTTTTGAACAATCCAGAAATGCAACTTACAAACAAGATGACCAAGACCATTATAGTGGCGGTAATTTAGTTTTTGGTCCAAAATACTTTAATGGTTACGGACGTACTTATATGATTAATATTTATTTGAATTTTTAAATATATACAAATGAAAAAATTTGCAATACTATCGACAAGTTTATTACTTACATTGCTTTCTAGTTGTGTAAACGATACTTTTGAAACTCCCACTCCCTCTTGTGTAAGCCCTAATTTGGCCAAAACTAAAGAAGTTTCTAATATTTATGCCATTGCTCCAAACCCTACGGGAACACCAGCCAATTCTCCTATTTATACCGCAGACGACATCATAGAAGGTTATGTGATTTCTAGCGATGAAGGCGGAAATTTTTATAAAAGCATGTATGTTCAGCCAACAGACGGCAGCAAAGGTTTTAATATTTCTATTGATGAAGGCAATGTTTATACAAAAGACATGCAACCAGGCAAAAAAATATTCGTAAAAATGAAAGGTCTTGCTTATGCAAATCCAACCAATTATGCTCGAGGCCTCATTATTGGTGCTCCGCCAACAGAGCAATATGCCGTGGACAGATTGTCTAGTTTAACATACAAAAACAATATTATCCCTTCTTGCGATATTATTAGCGAAGATGCTATAGTAAAGCACATTACACTAGCACAAGCCAAAGCGAATGACACCTATTTAAATACACTTGTAGAGTTTGACAACGTACAATTTGAATCGGAAAACATCACTTACGATCCCGTTCGTACAGACGATTTTGATTCGAGCATCAACATTACCGATGGTGCTACTACGCTAACCATTAGAACCAGCCGATATGCTAATTTTGCGGGTAATATTGTACCATCTGGAAGAGGAAAAATAAGAGGTGTACTAACCAAATACGGCACAGGGTCTAACCCATTTCAATTGGTATTAAGAACGGAACGAGATGTTAAATTAACTGGGCCAAGAGCCGATTTTTCGCCAGCATTGGTTGGTAACAACATCCAATATTTAGGAACTATTTCAGAAAATTTTGAAAGTTATCCTACTTCAACGGCAGGTTATAATTTTCCAAAATACATCAACGATGCTTTTGTAGGCAGTAGATATTGGGACGTAAAATCTTTTTCAAATAATAAATATATTCAAATGACTTCTTTTGGGGCAGGGCCAAATAAAGCCTATTTTATAGTGCCAGTAGATTTTACAGCCGCCAATAGTATTTCGTTTAAAACCAAAGATGGTTATAATGTAGGTGCCGTTTTGAAAGTGTATTATGCTACCAATTATACTCCAGGAGGCAATATTGCTCAAGCTACATTGACCGATATTACTAGTAATTTTACAATTGCCAGTGGCACAACTACAGGATATGCTGTAAACTTTACAAATAGTGGCACGTATGCTTTCCCAACTGCCTTAACAGGTAATGGTTTTGTAATGTTTGAATACAGTGGTACAACCAGTATTACAACCACCATGCAAATAGATGATATTTTAATTAATTAGTTGTATGACAAACAAAAAACAAAAGGCTGTCCCTTATCAGGGATAGCCTTTTTTTATGGTATTTGTTGATACATATAAGCAAAAACAATCAAGGTGCTTATTCTAAAAGTCAGCATAAAAAAATAGTATTGTCGTTATAATGAATCCAAATGCTGACTGTATTTGTACAAAAAAATTAATGTTGTTTCTACTACGGCCTCAATCAGTGCCTATGTCGGATTGCATGATGTGATTTTTCTCATCAAGTTTTTAATACCAAATATATTTTATATGTATATTTGGTATAAGTAGCACATTCTATAGTTTTATAACCTAAAGTAGTTGATTTTTTATAAAAAATTTTACATTACGGAATTTCTATGCTGGTATTTATATTCATACGATTTTCTAATGCTATGGTAACTGTTTTACCATTTGGGGTGTGCCAAGTTGCTTTTGTAACGATTCCATGTTTAATATGCTGTAAAACACCCATTTGTTCATAGCCATGCATACAACACATATCAAAACTTGGAATCAAATTTTCAGCGACTTTTTTTATACTAAAATCATAAGTATCAATGTGTTTCTTTTTCTTTAAAATCATCATTTTTACTTGTACAATGCTGTCTGTCTCTTCCTGTACTTGATAGGTAAATTCATGCTTTTTATCGTTTTTAAATCGTTTGTCTTCAAGATCCATTGTGTTGAGGTATTTGAAAAATAAACTCGTTGTTCCATTTGTTCCAATACTGTCTTTGATGTTAAAGGAATGAACTTTTTTGGTTTTATAATCAAATAATTTTCCTATCAATGAATAATCCATTCTATATATTCTAAAAAAATAGGTATCGTTGGCGGTATTTGAGTAGCTTACAAATTCCTGTTTTGCCTCTTTGTCAATAATTGCATATTTCAAAAAGGTGTCAAATTGGTATTTTTGTGCTTGTACATTAAATAATTGACAAAATAGTATAAATGTCAATACAAAAAATTTGTTGTTTCCTTGGGCTGTTTTGTTTTTCATAAACCTTATATTTTTATTGTTTTACAAAAATATAAAATGTATTGATATAAATTTATAAATAAATTTAAAAAATAATATTTTCTTTTTATTTATGACTTTCTTTCAAAAATGCAGCCAATTCATAAGACGGATGTGCAAATGTAGGTGCTTTTTCGGTGATGCTAACCGCTCTTTTTTTGTTTAGTTTATATACTACATCGGCATTTGTGGTAAACAATAAAGCTGACATAAACGGATTATTAATATACTGTAACAATACTACCTCCGCCTCGTCTATCGACACGATTTGTTGCACTTCATCTTGTTGGTATTTGTATTTCAATTCCAATTTTAAAACGCCATCAACAACTATTGGCCAAACATAAATATTCATCAAATCTGTATTGCCAATTCTTTTGGCAAGTGTAAGTTTTGCAAAAGTACCATCCTGTAAACTGGTTTTGACTTGTGCATAAAAACGATTGAAGGTTGCTTTAAATGGCATGGTAGGGTTGTTTTAAAAAGCCTCAAAGATATTAAAATAACTTTAAGGCTCTACTAAATTTAAGCAAATTTTAAAAACGGACATCAAATTTTTTCAGCTCAATTGTCCATCATCAATGGCTCAATTCTAAAAAATCAGCAACTATTAATTACTATATTTTGGGCGTTACCACAAGGTTCGAGCTATCCGTTTCAAACAACGTTCATTGAACTCCAAAAGAAATATCATATTGTGAAATAATCTTTTTTGATTATCACATTCAGAAACTATATTCGTGCAATACAACATCCCTTTTGGGTGCTGTGGGGCTTCTAAAGGATTTTCACTGCTATCCCTAACGCAAAATACGGTAAACAATAGAATGTATTTTTTTGTAAATATTATTTTATAAATTTTCAAAAAAATCATTCCCTTTATCATCGGTAATGATGAAGGCCGGGAAATCTTTAACCGTAATTTTGCGAACGGCTTCCATACCTAATTCATCAAAATCAACAATTTCTACATTCAAAATATTTTCTTGTGCCAAGATGGCTGCTGGCCCTCCAATAGAACCCAAATAGAATCCGCCGTACGTTTTGCAGGCGTTCATCACGTCTTTGGTGCGGTTTCCTTTGGCAAGCATTACCATACTACCGCCCGCTTTCTGGAATTCTTCAACATAAACATCCATTCGGCCTGCTGTCGTTGGTCCAAAACTTCCTGATGGCATTCCTTCTGGAGTTTTGGCTGGCCCTGCATAATAAATGGGGTGGTTTTTGAAATAGTCTGGCATTGGTTTGCCTGCATCCAAAAGTTCTTTGATTTTGGCATGGGCAATATCGCGTGCTACAATCAAAGTTCCGTTCAATTTCAAACGGGTTTTGATGGGGTATTTAGACAATTCCGCCAAGATAGAAGCCATCGGTTGGTTCAAATCAATTTCGACTGGTGCTTCCAAATGGGGTGCTACTTCGGGCAAAAATTGTTTTGGATTGGTTTCTAATTGTTCCAAAAACAGTCCGTCTTTAGTGATTTTCGCTTTGATGTTTCTATCCGCAGAGCACGAAACGCCCAAGCCCACAGGACAAGAGGCAGCGTGACGAGGCAAACGAATCACCCGCACATCGTGTGTGAAATATTTACCACCAAACTGTGCTCCAATTTGGCTTTCCTGACAAATCAGTTGCACTCTTTTTTCCCATTCTAAATCCCGAAATGCCTGTCCCGACATGTTTCCTGTTGTTGGTAAATGGTCAAAATAGCCTGCAGAAGCTTTTTTTACGGTAGCCAAATTAGCCTCGGCAGAAGTCCCACCAATGACCAAAGCCAAATGGTATGGCGGACAAGCAGAAGTTCCTAAGTCTTTGATTTTCTGACGAATGAAACTTTCGAGTGATTTTTCGTTTAACAAAGATTTGGTTTGTTGGTACAAATAAGTTTTGTTTGCCGAACCGCCTCCTTTGGCCAAAAACAAGAACTCATAAGAAGCCCCTTTTTTGGCATAAATATCAATTTGGGCTGGCAAATTAGAACCTGAATTTTTTTCTTCAAACATCGAAATCGGTACAATTTGAGAATAACGCAAATTGCGATTTTGGTAAGTATTGAAAATTCCTTTTGACAAAAATTCGGCATCATCGGCACCGGTATATACATTTTCGCCTTTTTTTGCCATTACAATTGCAGTTCCCGTATCTTGACAAGAAGGCAATTGACCTTCCACAGCAACAACGGCATTTTGCAACAAATTATAAGCCACAAAACGGTCATTATCCGTAGCTTCTGGGTCGTCTAAAATGTTTTTTAGCTTTTGCAAATGTGCTGTTCTCAACATAAACGAAACGTCGTTCATGGCTTCTTGGGCTAGCAATTCCAAGCCTTTTGGGTCAACGGTTAGTATTTCTCTCTCGCCTAGTTGTTCAACTTTTACAAAGTCAGCACTGATTTTTTTGTATTGGGTATCGTCTTTTTGAATTGGATACGGGGCTTGGTATATAAAGTCCATGGTATAATATATTTTTTTGAGCTGTAAAATTAATAAAAATTAGGTAAAAACCATGTTTTATGCTTTTTTTTATAACAAATTAACGAAAATTTTAGAATTAATGTTAAATTCTTTATGTTGGGGAAAATGGTTGCTCTTTTTTTTAAATTGTTTTTTTACATCGATTACGGCATTCAGAATTATATTATTTATAAAATAATCGGTATAAATGATGATTATTATGTTGTAAATCACGAAATTTGTTGCTTATAATTCATAAAAAATGTAAAAATGAGAAAAATAGAACATATTGGTATTGCTGTAAAAGATTTGGAAGCGTCAAATGAAATTTTCGCAAAATTATTTGGAGCTCCCGCCTACAAAGAAGAAACAGTGGAATCGGAAGGGGTAATGACGTCTTTTTTTAGTAATGGCCCTAATAAAATAGAGTTATTACAAGCTACAAACCCAGAAAGTCCAATTGCTAAATTCATTGAAAAAAAAGGGGAGGGGATTCATCATATTGCTTTTGATGTGGCTAATATTGAAGAAGAAATAGCCCGTTTACAATTGGAAGGATTTGTGGTTTTGAATCAAACGCCCAAAAAAGGTGCCGATAATAAAATGGTAGCTTTTTTACATCCTAAAAGTACAAATGGTGTATTGATTGAATTGTGTCAGGAAATAGTATAATAATTTGCAGACACATTATATATATTAAACTTTTTAGATTGGTAAACAGCAACACCTCAATGATATTTTACATCATGAGGTGTTTTTTTATTTTACTAAAATCTTCAATATCAGTGAATTAAATTTTTTTTGAACATTTTAATCAAAACATTTAAAAATTGTTTGCAAATAAACAATAAATGTATTAATATTGCACTCTCAAAAATGGTCCTATAGCTCATTCGGTTAGAGCAACTGACTCATAATCAGTAGGTGCTTGGTTCGATTCCAAGTGGGACCACTTTAAAATCGTAAATAACTTAATTTTAAGTGTTTACGATTTTTTTTTGTTATACTTTAAATGTTATTACAGGCAATGTAGCATGATTGACAATACTTTCGCTAATACTGCCATTAAAAAAATGCGAAATCCCTTTTTTACCATGTGTACTTAGTCCAATCAATTCGGCTTGAATTGCTTTTGAAAAATTAAAAACACCTTTTTCTACACTTATATCATTATAGATGTGGGTTTCGAAGTTTTTAATATCAAAATCGCTAACAAATTGTCGCAATAATTCCTCTGCAACTGCTGTAGTTTTGAATTGTGTGGGGGTGTTGATGTAAACCAAATGCAATTTGGCTTGGTTTTTTTCGGCAAATTGGATCACTTTATGAAAATTTGTTTTGATTTCTTTAGAAAAATCAGACGCAAAAACAAAATGATTGACTTCAAATACGGGCATCTCATTTTTAATAATTAGTACGGGAACATCTACATTTCTAACTACTTTCTCTGTATTAGAGCCAACTAATATTTCTTGAATTCCGTTACTTCCATGAGACCCCATAACAATCAAATCGATATTGTTTTTTTGAATTAATGTCAGGATGCTATCAAAAACCCTTTCTAATTTAATGATTTCGGATACTTCTATACCATCTAAAAAGTCAGCATCCATTTGTGCTTCTAATTTTTCGATGGCTTTGTTTTTAAAAAACATAATTTCAGGTATATTTTCACCTTTTTGAGCATTTTCACCAATTAAATGCGGTAATTCAATGCTGTGTAATAATATAATTTCGCCATTGTGTTTTTTTGCAATTTGAGCCGCAACTCGAAGTGCATGTTCTGAATGTTCAGAAAAATCTGTCGGTACAAGTATTCTTTTCATGGTAAAATAATTTAAGTGATTGATAGTCTGATTGATAACTCTGTGTTTTTTTTAGTGATAACATATAGCTTGTGCCATGTATATCCGTTTCATTGGTTCAGAATCATATTTTTTTTCGATATAAAATTAATAAAAATTAATAACATTTCAAAAGGTTTTTTGTCATTTAAAAAAAATAACTATATTTGCACCGTTATTTATTAAGAAATTAAATAATGAGGGGACGATTGTCCCCTCTTTTTATAAAGTATGACATTTAAAGAAAAGGTTTCAGCATTGCTCAACAATTGCTTGGATACACGACCAAGTTTGTTTTTAGTGGATTTAACAATAAGAGACGATTTTAAAATAATCGTTACCTTAGACGGCGATCATGGGGTAGTCCTTCAAGATTGTATAGATGTTAGTCGCGATATTGAGCAGCATTTGGACAGAGAAGAACAAGATTTTTCGTTAGAAGTAGCTTCGGCAGGAGTTTCATCTCCTTTAAAATTAATTCGTCAGTACAAGAAAAATATTGGACGAACCTTGCAAGTAAAACTTGCAAATGAAATTATTGAAGCAAAATTGATTCAAGCTAACGAAGATTTTATAACTTTGTCGTGGCAAACGAGAGAACCAAAGAAAATAGGAAAAGGAAAGGAAACTGTTGATAAGGTACAAGAAATAGCTTATACTGAAATCAAAGAAGCAGTTGTTACAATAACATTTAATTAAAAATTTGGCATGGAGAATATTGCATTAATCGAATCGTTTTCAGAGTTTAAAGATGATAAACTGATAGATCGTGTTACTTTAATGGCGATCTTGGAAGATGTATTTAGAAACGCATTAAAAAAGAAATTTGGATCGGATGATAATTTTGATATTATTATCAATCCAGATAAAGGCGATATGGAAATTTGGCAAAGAAGAGTTATTGTAGCCGATGACGATTTGGATTTGGACCATTTGGAAATAACCCTTACCGATGCCAGAAAAATTGAACCTGATTTTGAAATTGGCGAAGAGGTTTCAGAAGAAGTAAAACTTGTTGATTTAGGAAGACGTGCCATTTTAGCATTAAGACAAAATTTAATTTCTAAAATACACGAACACGATAGCACTAACTTATACAAACAATTTAAAGACCTGATTGGCGACGTATATACCGCAGAGGTACACCACGTGAGACCAAAAGTTGTTATTTTAGTAGATGATAGTGGCAATGAAATTGTTTTGCCAAAAGAAAAACAAATTCCATCGGATTTCTTTAGAAAAGGTGACAACGTTCGTGGTATTATTGAAAGCGTTGAATTGAAAGGCAATAAACCTCAAATTATTATGTCTAGAACTTCAGAGAAATTTTTAGAAAAATTATTTGAACAAGAAATACCTGAAGTAGCAGATGGTTTAATCATTGTGAAAAAAGTAGTTAGAATACCTGGCGAAAAAGCCAAAGTTGCTGTTGAAACTTACGACGATCGTATAGATCCTGTTGGGGCTTGCGTAGGAATGAAAGGCAGCAGAATCCACGGTATAGTTAGAGAATTGGGTAACGAAAATATTGACGTAATCAATTTTACAAACAATGCCCAACTGTTTATTACTAGAGCATTGAGCCCTGCAAAAGTATCGTCTATCAAAATAAACGAAGATACTAAACGAGCTGATGTATTCTTAAAATTAGAAGAAGTATCAAAAGCCATTGGTCGTGGCGGTCATAACATTAGACTAGCTGGATTGCTTACGGGTTATGAATTGGATGTTATCCGAGAAGGAGAAGTAGCTGGAACAGTTGCCGACGAAGACGATGTGGAATTGACAGAGTTTTCAGATGAAATTGACGCTTGGGTTATTGAAGAGTTTGCCAAAATTGGGTTGGATACAGCAAAAAGCATCTTGAGCCAAACAGTCGAAGACTTGGCAAGAAGAACAGATTTAGAAGAAGAAACAATAGAAGAAGTAATGCAAATATTAAAAGAAGAATTTGAAAATTAATATTTCTCTTTTATAAAATATAATAAATAAATTTTAAGGTTATAATATGTCTGAAGAAAAAGTGATTAGAATAAACAAAGTTTTAAGGGAGTTGAATATTTCCTTAGAAAGAGCTGTGGATTATCTAAAAGATAAAGGCATTGCTATTGAAGCAAACCCAAATACAAAAATTTCAGATGACGTATATAACGTCCTTTGCGGACAATTTGCGGGCGACAAAGGCAATAAACAGGCTTCTAAAGAAGTGAGTGAAGAAAAAAGAAAGGAAAAAGAAGCCTTGAAATTGGAAAGAGAACGAGAAATCGAACTCAAACGCAAACAAGAGGAAGAACGTCAAAGACTAGAAGTTATCAAAGCAAAAGCAGTGATGGCTGGCCCTGTTCAGGTAGGGAAAATTGACCTTAATCCAAAAAGCAACCAAGCAAAACCTGTAGAAAAACAAGAAGTGGAAGCCCCAAAAGTGGCTCCAATTGTTGAAAAACCTGCAGAAAAAGTGGTGGCCGAACCAGTAAAAGTGGCTGAGCCAACAAAAGTGGCTGAGCCAGTAAAAGAGGTTGTTATTGAAGTTTTGAAAACAGAGGTACCTAAAATTACCCCTCCAAAAGTAGTGGCCAAAAAAGTTGAAGTATTAAAGACAGATGCTCCAAAGCATATTGCCAATATCATTCAACCAAATAAGGCTATCAAACCCAACAATGCAGAGAAACCTAAAGAAACTAAAAAAGAACCTCCAGTGGTTGAAGTCCCAAAAGAGGAAACTTTTACTACGCAATATCAAAAATTATCTGGAGCTACTTTAACAGGTCAAACTATTGATTTGTCTCAATTCAATAAACCAAAAAAGAAAAGCGAGCCAAAAATTACGCCCAATAAACCAGGAACACCTAATGCAAATAATGCTAATGCTAATAAAAATAAGCGTAAGAGAATTGCACCAAAACCAGGTACTCCAAAACCAACAGGTACTACCAATACGGGTACTCCAGGGGCTAACAAAATTGTTCCAAATACTAATAATAGTAACAATAACAATAATAATAACCGTGGAAATAGACCAGGTTTTGTAAAAGGGAACAGACCTGCAATTGTTGCCAAAGTGGAGCCTACTGAAGAAGACGTTAAAAATCAAATTAGAGAAACTTTAGAAAAACTTCAAGGAAAAGGAAACAAATCTAAAGCCGCTAAATATAGAAGAGATAAAAGAGAAACGCACCGTCAAAAGTCTGATGACGAACAACGTGCACTAGACGAAGGCAGTAAAACCATCAAAGTAACCGAATTTGTTACTGTGGGCGAAGTAGCCATTATGATGGATGTGCCAATTACAAAGGTTATAGGTACTTGTATGTCGCTTGGTATTATGGTAACTCAAAACCAACGACTTGATGCTGAAACACTTACAATTGTTGCAGATGAGTTTGGATATGAAGTAGAATTCATTACTGTTGATATTGAAGAAGCCATTGAAGTAGTAGCCGATAAAGAAGAGGATTTAGAAACCAGAGCTCCGATTGTTACCGTAATGGGGCACGTAGATCATGGTAAAACCTCTTTGCTGGATTATATTCGTAAAGAAAATGTTATTGCAGGCGAGTCGGGAGGTATTACACAACATATTGGTGCTTATGGAGTTACGTTGGATAATGGTCAAAAAATCGCATTTTTAGATACACCTGGTCACGAAGCCTTTACGGCCATGCGTGCCCGTGGAGCTCAAGTAACCGATATTGCAATTATCGTAATTGCTGCAGACGACGACATCATGCCACAAACCAAGGAAGCAATCAGTCATGCCCAAGCAGCGGGTGTACCTATTATTTTTGCTATCAATAAAGTGGATAAACCAAATGCCAATCCTGAAAAAATTAAAGAAAGATTAGCTGGAATGAATTTACTAGTTGAAGACTGGGGAGGCAAAATTCAATCACATGATATTTCTGCAAAAGTAGGTACAGGCGTAAAAGAATTATTAGAAAAAGTTTTATTAGAAGCCGAAATTTTAGATTTAAAATCCAATCCAAATAAAGCCGCACAAGGCACTGTTGTCGAAGCCTTTTTGGATAAAGGTAAAGGGTATGTATCTACCATTTTAGTACAACACGGTACTTTGAAAATTGGCGATTATATGTTAGCGGGAAAACACCATGGAAAAATCAAAGCCATGCACGATGAAAGAGGTCATGTAGTCAAATTTGCAGGTCCATCTACTCCAGTATCTGTTTTAGGTTTGAATGGTGCAGCAACTGCTGGTGATAAATTTAATGTGTTTGAAGACGAAAAAGAAGCCAAACAAATTGCTTCAAAACGGGCTCAATTGATGCGTGAACAATCGGTTCGTACACAACGACACATTACTCTTGACGAAATTGGAAGACGAATTGCTTTAGGTCAGTTCAAAGAATTGAATATTATACTTAAAGGAGATGTTGATGGATCTGTTGAAGCATTATCAGATTCGTTTTCAAAATTATCTACTGACGAAATTCAAATCAACATCATTCACAAAGGTGTTGGTGCTATTACTGAAACGGATGTTATGTTGGCCTCTGCTTCCGATGCTATTATTATTGGATTTAATGTTAGACCTGCCGGAAATGCTCGTCAATTGGCTGATAAAGAAGAAATCGATATCCGAAATTATTCCATCATCTACGATGCAATCGACGATTTGAAAGATGCTATGGAAGGGATGTTATCTCCTGAAATAAAAGAAGAAATTACAGGTACTGCCGAAATCAGAGAGATATTCAAAATTTCAAAAGTAGGCTCTATTGCTGGATGTATGGTTATAGACGGAAAAATAGCTAGAAATTCTAAAATAAGAGTAATTAGAAATGGTGTAGTAGTATTTACAGGAGATTTATTGGCATTAAAACGTTTCAAAGACGATGTGAAAGAAGTATCAAAAGGATATGATTGTGGTATTCAAATTAAAAATTACAACGACATTGAAGAACGTGATTTGATAGAAGCTTACCACGAAGTATCTGTTAAAAAGAAATTAAAATAAAATCTAAATTCATTATAAAAAAAACGCCTTAACTTGAAAATTAAGGCGTTTTTTTTATGATTTATTTTTTAGGTTTAATCAAAAATGCAGCAGGATACTTTTTTTTGAGTATAACCAGATTCCTCTCTGCTTCTATTCTTGTTTTAAAATTACCAATCCAAACCTTATAATTAGGTGTGTCAAACACAATGGAAGAATCGTATTCTTTATTGTTTTTTTTAACAGTTGCTAATATTTGTTTGCTATTTTCGCTGTCGCCATTATAAATTTGAATCTTGTATTGACTGTCATCAAACGTTATAGTGTTCGTTTTTCGTCTTTCTTTCAGTAATTTTTCAAAATTTTGATCCTGAATAAGTGTTGTTTTTGATTCCTGAGCAGTTGATTTTGAATAAAATAAACCCAAAAAAAGGGCTAAAATAATGGATTTTTTTATGGTGTAAATGTTCATAAAGGATTGATTTTTATGCAAATATAACATATAAAATGCCTAATGAAAAGTTAAAGTTTATTTAGAATGACTATAAATTAAAAATATCCTTTGTTATTGCTTTTAGGAATAGTTCTTAAATTGTATTTTTGTGCAAGTTTTTAAAGAAACGCTAACGATTTCTTTATAAAACCTAATAAAACAATAATTTTTAGTCGATAATCATTAAAAATATGAAAAAGGTGGGTAACCCTAATTCGATTTCAAGGAATTTAATTTTAAGCTTAGCACTATTGCTAAACATTTCCTTAACGTCTTTTGCTCAGAATGCTGCTCCAGCCGCAGCTCCTGCTACAGAAGCCGCTGCACCCGCAGCTGCTGGTACTGGAGACGCTGCTAAGGGTAAAGAATTGTTTAATACTAATTGTGCCGCTTGCCACAAATTAGACAAAGACATGACTGGGCCAGCACTTAGAGGGATTTCTTCTAAGGTAAGTACAGATTGGTTGTACAAATGGATTCGCAACAGCTCTCAAATGATCAAATCAGGAGATGCAGAAGCAGTCCGAGTAAGCAAAGCATATAATGGAGCAGTAATGACTGCCTTTCCTCAACTTTCGGATGCCGATATAGACAATATTATTGCCTATACCAACGAACCAAAAGCTGAAGCTCCAGCTCCAACTCCAAATGGAGGAGGCGATGTAAAAAACGCTAATGCAGGAGGTGCATCAAACAACATTGTACTTGGGGCATTGGCCGTAGTGATGTGTATTTTGATTGTAATGTTGTTTATGGTAAACAATGTATTGTCCAAAATAGCAAAAGCAAACGGAATAGTTCCTGAACTAAAAGAAGCCAAATTACCAATTTGGAAAGCATTCGTTCAAAACCAATTTTTAGTACTAGTTTCAGCAATTATAATGCTATTATTAAGTGGTTATGTAGCCTATGGTTTCTTGATGCAAGTAGGGGTAGATCAGGATTATGAACCTATTCAACCTATTCATTATTCACACAGAATACATGCTGGAAGCAATAAAATAGATTGTAAATATTGCCACTCTTCGGCAAGGGTAAGTAAAAATGCAGGCATACCATCATTAAATGTTTGTATGAATTGCCATAAAAATATCAGTGAAGTATCTGATACTACAGCAACTGCCGAACATTCTAAAGCTTTTTACGACGGAGAAATCCAAAAATTATACAAAGCCGTAGGATGGGATGGTACTAAATATACTGGAAAAACAGAGCCAGTAAAATGGGTTCGTATTCATAACCTTCAAGATTTTGTTTATTTCAATCACTCACAACACGTTTCTGTGGCAGGGGTAGAATGTCAAACTTGTCATGGTCCAGTTCAAACGTATGAAGTAATGAAACAATTTGCTCCATTGACAATGGGCTGGTGTGTGGACTGTCATAGAAAGACAGATGTTAAAATGGAAGGCAATGCGTATTATACAAAAATACACGAAGAACTTTCTAAAAAATATGGTGTAGAAAAATTAACTGCTGCACAAATGGGTGGTTTAGAATGTGGAAAATGCCACTACTAAATGAATTGGCTACATTACTACCAAATTTTAAATAGATAATAGAAAAGAATAAACGAATTAATTATAAAAAAATATGTCATCAAACAAAAAATACTGGCAAAGTGTTGAAGAACTAAAAGAAAATAGTTCTATTGTTGAGACACTTAGAAATAACGAGTTTGTTGAAGAAATTCCAACCGATGAATTTTTAGGTGATAAAGAGTCTTTATCTTCTTCTTCAACTACAAGACGTGATTTCTTAAAGTATGTTGGATTTAGTACAGCCGCTGCAACTTTAGCTGCTTGCGAAGGTCCAGTACACAAGTCGATACCTTATGTTGTTCAACCAGAGCAAATCATTCCTGGCGTTGCAGATTATTATGCAACAACTGTTTTTGACGGTTTTGATTTTGCAAACCTTTTAGTGAAAACAAGAGAAGGCCGACCAATTAAAATTGAAAACAATACCATAGCAGGAGCTAAATTTGCTGCAAATGCAAGAGTTCATGCTTCTATATTATCCTTATATGATAGTATGAGATTGAAAAATCCTACTATTGCAGGAAAAAATGTTGCTTGGAATGAAGTAGATGCCAAAGTTAAAGCTAGTATCGCAGAAGCTAAAGCAAAAGGAAAACAAGTTGTGTTATTAACCAACACGCTTGCAAGTCCTTCAACAGAAAAATTAATTGCTGAGTTTATTAATGCCAATCCAAATGCTAAACACGTTGTTTACGATGCAGTGTCTGCTTCTGAAGCGTTAGACGCTTTCCAATTGGTATATGGTGAAAGAGCATTGGTAGATTATGATTTTTCTAAAGCTTCAGTAATTGTTTCTGTTGGTGCAGACATTTTAGGAGATTGGCAAGGGGGAAATTATGCTACTGGCTATGCTCAAGGAAGAGTTCCTAAAAATAAAATAATGTCTAAACACTTCCAGTTTGAAGCAAATATGTCATTATCTGGAGCAGCAGCTGATAAAAGAATTCCAATGTCTGCAGCAGTTCAAAAACAAGCTTTAGTACAGCTTTATAATGTTGTAACTGGTGCTTCAAACGCAGTAACATTAGACGAAAAAGTTAAAGCTGAAGTTAATAAAGCAGCCCAACAACTTAAAGCCGCTGGTTCAAAAGGAGTTTTGGTATCTGGTTTGCAAGATGTAAATGCTCAATTATTGGTAATAGCAATTAATAACGCATTAGCAAGCGAATCTTTTAATACAAACGGTACCAGACAAATAAGAAAAGGTGCCACAGTTCAAGTAAATCAACTGATTAACGACATGAAAGCTGGACTTGTGCATACGTTGATTATGAGTGGTGTAAATCCTGTTTATTCTTTACCAAATGCTAAAGATTTTGTGGAAGGACTTAAAAAAGTTTCCCTTTCAACAACCTTTACTCTCAAAGAAGACGAAACAGCATTAGTTTCTAATATTGCAGCAGCAGCTCCTCATTTTTTAGAAGCTTGGGGAGATGTAGCTATTACAAAAGGGTCTTATGCTTTAACGCAACCTACAATCAGACCTTTATTTAATACCAAACAATTTCAAGAATGCTTATTAGCGTGGAATAACAACCCAATGTCTTATTATGATTACTTGAAATCAGTATCTGCATCTTATATTGCTGGATCAACATGGAATCAAGTATTGCATGATGGTGTTTACGTTGGTGTTGCTTCTGGATCAAGTGCTGCTCCAGGATCATTTTCATATAGTCAAGCTGCTTCTATTTTATCACAATCAAAACCAAGTGCTGATTTTGAATTGAATTTATATACCAAAACGGGTATGGGCGATGGACAACATGCCAACAACCCTTGGTTACAAGAATTCCCTGATCCAATTACAAGAGTGTCTTGGGATAATTATGCTACTATTTCTCAAAAAGATGCTAAGGCATTAGGATTAGAAAATGAAATAGTTGCAAATGGTGGTTTAAATGGTAGTTATCTAAACCTTGAAGTAAATGGCGTAAAATTGGAAAATATTCCAGTTATTGTTCAGCCAGGCCAAGCAGAAAAAACTATTGGACTTGCTTTAGGATATGGAAAAAAAGCAGGATTAAAAGAAGAAATGCAAGTAGGATTGAATGCTTATACCTTGTATAAAAATTTGAATGCTACTCAAACAGCCAAAGCTACCAAAGCTGACGGAACACATGAGTTTGCTTGTGTTCAAGGTCAAAAAACTTTGATGGGTAGAGGCGATATTTTAAAAGAAACGACACTTACAATTTTCAATACAAAAGATGCTGAAGAATGGAATGAACCTGTGAAAGTTTCATTAGATCACAAAGAGGTAGATGCAAAAACTGTTGATTTGTGGGATTCATTTGACCGTTCAAAAGGACATCATTTTAATTTATCAATAGATTTGAACGCTTGTACAGGTTGTGGAGCTTGCGTAATAGCTTGTCATGCTGAAAACAATGTTCCTGTAGTTGGTAAATCTGAAGTAAGACGTTCACGTGATATGCATTGGTTGAGAATTGACAGGTATTATTCTTCAGAAGATACTTTTGCTCAAGATGATGAGAAAAAAGATGGCTTTGATGGCTTATTCGGGGATAAAGGTTCATTAGGAGGATTTGGCCAAATGGAACATGCTTCTGCCAATCCACAAGTGGCATTTCAACCAGTAATGTGTCAGCATTGTAACCACGCACCATGCGAAACGGTTTGTCCAGTTGCGGCAACTTCACATGGTCGTCAAGGACAAAATCAAATGGCATACAACAGATGTGTGGGTACTCGTTATTGTGCTAACAACTGTCCGTATAAAGTGAGAAGATTCAACTGGTTCTTGTACAGCAAAAACAGTGAATTTGACTACCACATGAATGATGATTTAGGGCGTATGGTTGTAAACCCAGACGTAAATGTTCGTTCAAGAGGGGTAATGGAAAAATGTTCAATGTGTATTCAAAAAACACAATTGACTATATTAACAGCTAAAAAAGAAGGCCGACCAGTTGCTGATGGAGAATTCCAAACAGCATGTTCAAGTGCTTGTCAAACAGGAGCTATGATTTTTGGAGACGTAAACGACAAAGAAAGTCATATCGCAAAATTAGCTGAAGACAAAAGAATGTACCATTTACTGGATCATATTGGCACAAAACCAAATGTGATTTATCAAGTAAAAGTCAGAAATACTTAGAATTATTATTAATTTAGAAATACTATAAAGGATATGTCGTCTCATTACGAAGCACCCATAAGAAAACCCTTAGTTATAGGTGATAAAAGCTATCATGATGTAACAATAGATGTAGCAGCACCTGTAGAAGGTAGAGCAAACAAACAATGGTGGACTGTATTTACAATTGCCTTAACAGCATTCCTTTGGGGATTAGGTTGCATTTTATATACAGTTTCAGAAGGAATTGGAACATGGGGATTAAATAAAACAGTTGGTTGGGCATGGGATATTACTAACTTCGTTTGGTGGGTTGGTATTGGTCATGCTGGAACTCTTATCTCGGCAGTATTGCTATTATTCCGTCAAAAATGGAGAATGGCAATCAACCGTTCAGCAGAAGCAATGACCATTTTTTCGGTTGTTCAAGCAGGTTTATTCCCAATTATACACATGGGTCGCCCTTGGTTAGGATATTGGGTATTGCCAATACCAAATCAGTTTGGTTCATTATGGGTTAATTTTAACTCTCCATTACTTTGGGACGTGTTTGCAATTTCTACTTATTTATCTGTTTCATTGGTTTTTTGGTGGACAGGTTTGTTACCAGATTTTGCCATGTTGAGAGACAGAGCTGTAACTCCTTTTAATAAAAAAGTATATGGTATATTGTCTTTTGGATGGAGTGGTAGAGCAAAAGATTGGCAAAGATTTGAAGAAGTTTCATTAGTTTTAGCGGGTTTAGCAACTCCATTGGTTTTATCAGTACATACAATTGTATCTATGGACTTTGCAACTTCTGTCATTCCAGGTTGGCACACCACGATTTTCCCTCCATATTTCGTTGCTGGAGCGGTATTTTCAGGATTTGCAATGGTAAATACGTTGCTTATTATTATGAGAAAAGTTTCTAATTTGGAAGCCTATATTACTTTACAGCATATCGAATTGATGAACATTGTAATCATGATTACGGGTTCTATTGTGGGAGTTGCTTATATCACGGAGTTGTTTATTGCTTGGTATTCTGGAGTGGAATATGAACAATATGCTTTCTTAAATAGAGCAACAGGACCTTATGCTTGGGCATATTGGGCTATGATGACTTGTAATGTGTTTTCGCCTCAATTTATGTGGTTTAAAAAATTAAGAACAAGTATCATGTTTTCGTTTGTAATTTCAATTGTAGTAAATATTGGAATGTGGTTTGAACGTTTTGTAATTATTGTAACGTCTTTGCACAGAGATTACTTGCCATCTTCTTGGACTATGTTTTCGCCAACATTTGTAGATATTGGTATATTTATCGGAACAATTGGATTCTTCTTTGTATTATTCCTTTTATATGCTCGTTCTTTCCCAGTGATAGCACAAGCAGAGGTAAAAACTATATTGAAGTCATCAGGAGAGTATTATAAAAAACGTAGAGAAGCAAATAAAGATTCACATCATGAGTAATAAAGTTATATATGCCATTTATAATGATGATGACATTTTAATGGATGCCGTAAAAAAAACACGTGCAGCACATCATCATATCGAAGAAGTTTTTTCACCATTTCCTGTACATGGTTTGGATAAAGCCATGGGATTAGCCCCCTCTAGAATAGCCATTTGTGCTTTTATATATGGGCTTATTGGAATGTCTTTTGGAACATTTATGATGGATTATATTATGATTCAAGATTGGCCACAAGATATTGGAGGAAAACCAAGTTTTAGTTATTTGGAAAACATGCCAGCATTTGTTCCAATTATGTTTGAAGAAACTGTATTTTTTGCAGCTCACTTAATGGTTATTACTTTTTATATGCGAAGTAAGTTATGGCCATTTAAAGAAGCAGAAAATCCTGATGTAAGAACCACAGATGACCACTTTTTAATGGAAGTGGCTGTAAATAATAACGAAGATGAACTAGCTTCTTTCCTGAAAACTACAGGTGCTATTGAAGTTACAATCATTGAAAAGCATTAATATAGATATGAAAAATATATATAAAATTGCCGCCATTTTGAGTTTATCAATAGGATTTACATCTTGTCATGATAAGTCAGAGCCAAACTACCAATACATGCCAAACATGTATGAATCTGTAGCTTATGAAACGTATTCTGAATCAGATGCCTTTAAATCTCAACGTGGTTTAGCTGGTAAAGAAGGTCAGTTACCTGCAATTGGAACTATTAAAAGAGGTTTTGTACCTTATGAATATCCCAATACAACTGCAGGATATGATGCTGCAAAATTAAATTTGAAGTCGCCTTTAGATTCTATTTCTGAAAAAGATATGGACAAAGCTAAAGAACTTTATGGAATTTATTGTGCCATTTGTCATGGGGAAGCTGGAGATGGTAAAGGCAAATTGGTTACTCAAGGTAAATTTTTGGGTGTACCAAGTTATAAAGACAGACCTATTACGGAAGGTAGTATATTTCACGTTGAAACTTATGGTTTGAATGCTATGGGTTCTCATGCTAACCAATTGAATACCAACGAAAGATGGTTAGTTGCAGCCTACGTATTAAAACTAAAAAATCAATAATTGTAAAACAACTTATCTAATTTGATATGTACACATTTTCTAGTAAATTAAAGACATTTTCACTTATCCTGATGGTAATCGGTATCTTAGGGATAGGTATAGGTTTTATTTCTGCACCAAAAGATATTCAAGAAGTTGAACATATTTTATCGGCAGAATCACACGGACATGAAGGTGCAACTGCACATGAAGTCAAAAAACATGATGCAAAAGCTGAAGCGGAACACAAAGAACATTTAGAGCACGTTTTGGGTCAATTGCAAAACAAACCTTGGGCTGCATTGTACGTAGCTTGTATCTTTTTCATGTTGCTATCCTTAGGTGTTTTAGCTTTTTATGCTATTCAACAAGTTGCTCAAGCAGGTTGGTCACCAGTTTTGTTTAGAGTAATGCAAGGTATTACAGCTTATTTGCCAGTAGCTTCTGTAATCTTTTTTATTATATTGTTGCTCTCTGGCTTGCATTTTAATCACTTATTTGCATGGTTGCATGAAGGTGTTACCGATCCTAAGAGTCATCATTTTGACAAAATTATTACAGGTAAATCTGGCTATTTAAACTTTCCTTTTTGGATTATTAGAGCAGCTATCTTTTTAATAGGATGGAATGTGTATAGACATTTTTCAAGAAAAAACTGTTTAGCTCAAGATGAGTCAAATGACAACTCTTTTTTCAAAAAGAATTTCAATATCTCAGCTATGTTTTTAGTATTTTTTATTGTTTCAGAATCCATTATGTCATGGGACTGGATCATGTCTATTGATCCACATTGGTCTAGTACATTGTTTGGTTGGTATGTTTTTGCTAGCTTTTTTGTTAGTGGAATTACAACTATATGTATGGTAACTTTAATTTTGAAAGCACAAGGATACCTAGAACATGTAAATACTAGCCACATTCACGATTTAGCAAAATTCATGTTTGGTATTAGCGTATTTTGGACATATTTATGGTTCTCTCAATTTATGTTGATATGGTATGCTGATATTCCTGAAGAAACTACCTATTTCTTTACCAGAATTCAGTATTATAATTTACCATTCTTTGGAGCTGTGGCTATGAATTTCTTATTTCCTGTTTTGATTTTGATTAATACTGATTTTAAACGAATTACTTGGGTTTTGGTTATGGCAGGTACAGTAATATTATTAGGTCATTATGTTGATTTTTTCAATATGATTATGCCAGGAACAGTAGGTACTCAATGGTTCATTGGAATACCTGAAATAAGTGCTATATTATTCTTCTTAGGTTTATTTATTTTTGTAGTTTTCAATGCTCTTTCAAAAGCACCGTTATTACCAAAAAGAAACCCATTTATTGAGGAAAGTAAACATTTTCATTATTAATACTTAAAAGAAAAATTAAATGACAAGTTTGTTGGTAATTATAGTTTTAGTTTTATTAGCTGTTGCTGTTTGGCAGTTAATTAAAATATTTGATCTCACTCAAGTAGGAGTTCATAATCAAAATACACAAATTGCAGATGATAATGACAATAATATTCAAGGTTATTTGATGTTTGGTTTTGTTGGTTTTATCTATGTATTTACGATTTATGCTTTAATTTCTTGGGGTAGTTTTATATTAGGAACTCCTGCTTCTGAACATGGAAGTATTGTAGATACTTTGATGAATACTTCTTGGACTTTGATTATGATAGTTCAAGTAATCACTCAAGCACTTTTACATTATTTTGCATTCAAATATAGAGGAAAAGAAGGACAAAAAGCGCTTTATTTTTCTGATAATAATAAATTAGAAGTTATTTGGAGTACTATTCCTGCTGTTGTATTAGCTGGTTTGATTATTTTTGGTTTATTTGCTTGGAATGATATCATGTTTGTTGATGAAAAAACAGATGATGTAATTGTAGTAGAAGTTTATGCTCAACAATTTAATTGGACTGCTCGATATTCAGGTAAAGACAATGTGTTAGGTAAATCAAACGTTAGATACATTAATGGAGTTAATACATTAGGTGTTGATATGTCTGATCCAAATGCTCAAGACGATATTGCTACTAAAGAATTGCATATTCCAAAAGGGAAGAAAGTTTTATTCAAATTCCGTTCACAAGATGTTTTGCATTCTGCTTATTTTCCACACTTTAGAGCTCAAATGAATTGTGTTCCTGGTATGGTTACTCAATTTGCTTTTACACCAATATATACTACTTCAGAGTATAGAGAATTTCCTTTCATTGTTGAAAAAATAGCAAAAATCAACAAAATAAGAGAAGAAAAATCAGCAGAATTGGTTGCAAATGGAGGAACTGCTTTAGATCCTTATACTTTTGATTATTTATTATTATGTAATAAAATTTGTGGTTCGTCTCATTATAACATGCAAATGAAAGTAATTGTCGATACACAAGAAGATTATAAAAAGTGGTTAAGTGAACAAGGTACGATTGCAAAAGCTATTGCAGATGAAAAATTAGCCAATCAACCAAAACCAGAAATTGTAGCTACAACTGCTGTTGCTGTTGATTCAACAAAAATGTAATATAATTCAATTTTAAATTTATAAATTTATAATATGTCAGCAAATAGTCACGATCTTGCACACGATCAAGAACACGAACACCACCATAAAGAAACATTTATTACCAAATATATCTTTAGTATTGATCATAAAATGATTGCTAAACAATATCTTTTAACAGGTATTGTGATGGGTATTTTGGGTGTTGGAATGTCTCTTTTGTTTAGAATGCAATTGGCTTGGCCAGAAGAATCTTTTAAAATATTCAGTATTTTTCTAGGAGAAAAATTTGCTCCAAACGGAGTAATGTCTAATGATACTTATTTGGCGTTAGTTACAATACATGGAACTATTATGGTTTTCTTTGTATTGACTGCTGGATTAAGCGGTACTTTTAGTAATCTTTTGATTCCGTTACAAATTGGAGCTCGTGATATGGCCTCTGGTTTTATGAACATGATTTCCTATTGGCTTTTCTTTTTGTCGAGTGTTATTATGGTAATTTCTCTTTTTGTAGAATCTGGCCCTGCAAATGCGGGTTGGACAATATATCCACCTTTAAGTGCTTTGCCACAAGCCATTTCTGGTTCTGGTATGGGTATGACACTTTGGTTAGTATCTATGGCTATATTTATTGCTTCTTCGTTAATGGGTTCTTTAAATTACATAGTTACTGTTATCAATTTGCGTACAAAAGGGATGAAGATGACAAGATTGCCATTGACTATTTGGGCCTTTTTTGTAACTGCTATCATTGGTGTAGTGTCATTTCCTGTATTGTTATCTGCCGCATTATTGTTGATATTTGATAGAAGTTTTGGTACTTCTTTCTTCTTATCGGATATATATATTGCTGGAGAAGTATTGCAATATCAAGGAGGTTCACCTGTGTTATTCGAGCATTTGTTTTGGTTTTTAGGTCATCCTGAGGTGTATATTGTTTTATTACCAGCTTTAGGTATCACTTCTGAGATTATTGCTACTAACTCTCGTAAACCTATATTTGGTTATAGAGCCATGATTACTTCTATTTTGGCTATTGCATTTTTATCTACCATAGTATGGGGACATCACATGTTTGTATCAGGTATGAACCCTTTTCTAGGTTCGGTATTTACCTTTACTACTTTATTAATTGCGATACCATCTGCAGTAAAAGCTTTCAATTATATTACAACACTTTGGAAAGGTAATTTACAAATGAATCCTGCTATGTTGTTTTCTATCGGTTTGGTTTCTACTTTTATTACTGGTGGTTTAACTGGAATTATTTTAGGGGATAGTACTTTAGATATCAATGTTCATGATACTTATTTTGTAGTAGCACATTTTCATTTGGTTATGGGTATTTCGGCACTTTATGGAATGTTTGCGGGTATTTACCATTGGTTTCCAAAAATGTTTGGTAGAATGTTAAATAAAAATTTAGGATATATTCACTTTTGGGTAACTGCAGTTTGTGCTTATGGAGTATTTTTTCCAATGCACTTTATAGGTATGGCAGGTCTTCCAAGACGTTATTATTCTAATACTGCATTTCCTTTATTTGATGAATTACAAGATGTAAACGTAATTATTACTGTTTTTGCTCTTGTTGGCGGTGCTTTTCAATTGGTATTTTTGTATAATTTTTTCTCTAGTATTTTCTATGGTAAAAAAGCAACTCAAAATCCTTGGAAATCCAATACTTTAGAATGGACAACTCCAGTAGAACATATACACGGCAACTGGCCAGGTGCTATTCCAGAGGTACACCGTTGGCCTTATGATTATAGCAAACCAGGACATGATGAAGATTTTGTTCCTCAAAATGTACCTATGAAAGATGGAGAAGTAGATTTACATCACTAATCTTTTTAGAATATCTTGGAACCTCTCAATTTTTTGAGAGGTTTTTTCATTTTTATCTATATCATTTTTTATCTTTGCTTCATGAATGAAAATTTAGACCCTACCAATCAACATTATAATAATGAGGAATTAGATCTTGAAAAAAAATTAAGACCTTTATCCTTTGACGATTTTGCTGGACAAGATCAAGTATTAGAAAACTTAAAAGTTTTTGTTGCAGCGGCCAATCAGCGTGGCGAAGCCCTCGATCATGCTTTATTTCATGGACCACCTGGGCTTGGCAAAACTACATTAGCCAATATTTTGGCAAATGAATTGGGTGTTGGTATCAAAATAACTTCTGGGCCTGTATTAGATAAACCTGGCGATTTAGCTGGACTTTTAACCAATTTGGATGAAAGAGACGTTTTATTTATCGACGAAATTCACCGTTTAAGTCCTGTTGTTGAAGAATATTTATATTCTGCAATGGAAGATTTTCGTATAGATATTATGATAGAATCAGGGCCAAATGCTCGCACGGTACAAATTAATTTGAATCCTTTTACACTTATTGGAGCTACGACCCGTTCAGGATTATTAACTGCTCCTATGAGGGCACGTTTTGGTATTCAAAGCAGGTTACAATATTATTCCACCGCTTTGCTCACAACTATAGTACAGCGTAGTGCTTCTATTTTGAAAATGCCTATTTCAATGGAAGCTGCCATTGAAATTGCGGGTCGTAGCAGAGGTACACCACGTATTGCCAATGCTTTGTTAAGACGTGTTCGTGATTTTGCTCAAATAAAAGGCAATGGAAAAATTGATATTGAAATTGCACAGTATGCATTAAGAGCTTTAAACGTTGATGCCCACGGTTTAGATGAAATGGACAATAAAATATTAAACACGATTATTGATAAATTTAAAGGTGGCCCAGTAGGATTATCAACATTGGCCACTGCAGTATCTGAAAGTAGTGAAACAATAGAAGAAGTGTATGAACCCTTTTTGATTCAAGAGGGTTTTATAATGAGGACTCCTAGAGGTCGAGAAGTTACTGAAAAAGCATATCAACATTTAGGAAAAATAAATGTAAATATTCAAACCGGTCTTTTTTAAATTTTTTTTTTGACCCATTTATGAAATCAACTTACACAGCATTTATAAAATCCGAAGCCTTAAAGCTCGGATTTTTTTCAGTAGGTATATCAAAAGCTGCATTTTTAGAAGAGGAAGCTCCACGATTAGAACTTTGGTTAGAAAAAAACCATCAAGGGCAAATGAGTTACATGGAACGTCATTTTGATAAACGATTGGATCCTACCATCCTTGTACCAGATGCCAAAAGTGTGATATCGCTTTTGTTTAATTATTATCCTTCTGAAAAGCAAATTGAAAATACCTATAAAATTTCTAAATATGCTTATGGTCAAGATTATCATGATGTAATTAGGGATAAATTAAAAATATTAATGCAAGCCATCCAAGACCAAATTGGACAAGTATCGGGTAGGGTTTTTGTGGATTCTGCCCCAGTTTTAGACAAAGCTTGGGCTAAAAAAAGCGGATTAGGTTGGATTGGGAAAAATAGTAATTTAATAACTAAAAAAGCGGGTTCTTTCTACTTTATAGCTGAAATTATTTTAGATTTAGAATTAGATTATGATACCATTACCACAGACCATTGTGGTACTTGCACTGCCTGTATTGATGCTTGTCCTACACAAGCCATAGTAGCGCCCTATCAAGTGGATGGTAGTAAATGTATTTCGTATTTTACTATTGAATTAAAAGAACAATTGCCTAATGAGCTCAAACAAACTTTTGATGATTGGGTATTTGGATGTGATGTTTGTCAAGATGTATGTCCTTGGAATCGGTTTTCTCAACCCCATCAAGAGCCTTTATTTTCAGCTAAAACAGAGATTATTAACAATACAAAAGCAGATTGGGAGTTTTTATCAGAAGAGAATTTTAACGAAATATTCAAAAAATCACCTATAAAACGTATTAATTATCATAAATTTTTTAATAATTTATTAAAATAATTGAAAATAAAATATTTTAACATATTTGTGATTTATTTTTTTAAGGTTTTATTTTTTATTTATTATCTTTGTACCAAATTAGCCATAACTATATCGCCGACAAAATACTACTTATTTAAGGTGAAGTACATAAAACATTTGTATTAATGGATAGGGTTTTATAATACTAAATTAGTTATACTTTTTTAATATAATAAATAAAAAATAATTTATATGAGAAAAATTCACTTTGTTTTACTGTTTTTAATAGCAGCAATTAAAATTCAAGCACAAGTAGGTGTTGGTACCGTTAATCCAACAGGTACATTTAATGTTGATGGAGCTAAGGACAACGCTACCACAGGTACACCAACAAATGATCAACAAGCCAATGATTTTATAGTTACATCTACAGGCTTAGTAGGTATTGGAAAATTGATTCCAAAGGCTATCCTTGACATTAATTCAACTAGTGGTCAGATTGTCAATACAAGATATTCAACAACTGCAAATGCGGGACCTGGTTTGATTTTAAGAAAATCTAATGCCGCAAATAATTTAGACAATGGTGCTTTGTTGAGTGGTGACTTAATTGGTAGAATTGCGTTTTTTGCTAATACGGGTTCAGGATATAGTACAATTGCTAATAGTGAAATGAGATCTGAACAAGTAGGTACTGCTTCTAGTACAAACGTAGGATCGAAAATTATTTTTGCAACGGCTACTCAAAATACAACATCATTAACAGACCGTATGGTAATTTTAGATAATGGGAAAGTGGGAATTGGAATTGTAAACCCGTTAAATATGCTTGTTGTAAGAGGTGTAAATGCACAGCCCTCTGCTCAAAACCTAGATCAAACCAATGCAACCTTTAGAGTGGATAGCAATACCAATCACGCATTGGATTTTGGTACATTAAATGATACACCTTATGGGGCTTATATTCAAAGTCAAAATAAAACAGGAGCAAATGGTTTGGCATTGTCTTTAAACCCTACAGGTGGTAAAGTCGGGATTGGGCTTGTTTCACCAAGTTATGATTTGGATGTCAATGGAACTGCAAGAATTGCTACTGTACCAACCATTGCTACTGCTACCAAAATGTTAGTAAAAGACCCATCTACTGGACAAATTTCAGAGCAAACTATTAGTGGCGGTACAACGCCATCTACAGTTGTGTATGTAAATGCGGCTACTCCAGCAACAGCAACCATATTTGATACTGCCAATCCAGCAGTAACTAATAACAACGCTTTTAAAAATTTAACTACTGCCATTTATGTTGGTACGGATGGAAGCCAATGGACAAGTGATGGCACTGTTTATTCTACCTATGCTCCCTCTTTTCAAGGGGCTAGCGATGAGTTTACTGCTACTGCAAGCCAAACGGTATTTACTCTTTCAGGATTGCCAAAAGGTAAAGTATGGTTTTTTAGAAACGGTTCTCGACTAACTAACAATTGTTATACCGTAGTAGGCTCGAAAGTTACTTATATTCCTGCAAATAATGGAGGTGCTTCGCTTGGTACAATTGTAGCCGGAGATATTATAACCATTGATTATGTAAAATAATTTTTCTTTTTTTAACAAACAGAGATAATTATTTAATTTACATATATGAAATCGCTATTAACTGCTAGTTTGTTGCAAACAAATAGTAATATAAAAGCGATAACCTATATGACCGATTAAAAAACAAATTTTACATATATGAAAAAAATATTTATAATACTGTGTGTTATGGGGTTTATTACCTCAAAGGCACAACAATTTGATGCCGTACACGTTTTTAACAAACAAGGTGTTTTTATCAAAAGCGATCCTGATGCTAATTTAGTAAATCGTCGTGGAGTGAAAGCTACAGGTTTGGTTGAAAACGAATCTGTTGACAGATGGGGTAATCTTTATACAGTGCCAGGTAATATTGGTTACCAAAATTATTGGACAACAAATCACTTGGTAACTTGGACGGCTCAAAATCAAAGTTTGGCTTTGGTTGCTTCGCCTGCAGATGTAAATGTTGTAATTGGAGCAAAAGCAGGCTATAGAATTATTGCAACGGGATCTGCAAATACAGGATCTGCAAATTTAATTATTGCAGGTACAGCTACTAGTCTAGGGACATTTAATGGTGGAGGAACGGTGGTTTTTGAAGCCAGTCAGAACGTTGGTGTCAATGGTTTTACAGGTATTACCGTGCAGTCGGGTGCCACTTTGCAATACGGTACAGATTGGACTAAAACATTTACTATTGGGCCAGGTCAATTGGTTGTTTTAAGCGGTGCTACATTAGAATTTAGAACTAAAAATACTACTCAAGCAGAGTTTATGGGGCCTGGTATGCGTATAAGTGGTACTCTTAATATGATTGGAAATGGTACTGCTACGGGCGGGATATACAAACCATATTCAGCTACTTGGGTTTTAAATGGCGGGGTAATGAATTTGGTCAATTGTTCTTTAGAGCTTTCTAATACCTTTGGGCTAGGTGCAAGTGATCCATTGGCGGGCTATTATTCTGGTACACTTAACATCAATAAAGATTCTGGCTTAATAATAAGTTCAAATGCTCTAACAGAAGGTATAGCAGTCAATGTGGCAGGTAATGGATCAGGAATCTCTGGAACGCCTCAGGTAGCAATATACGGTAAGGGAACTAGTTCTAGTGGGATTAATGGTGTAGTTACCCTAAAAGACGATACTGTGATAGCTTTTGAAAATACAGTGGCAAACCCCGTTTGTGCTAATATTACTGGGCCATACAAATTAACGTATGGTTGTCCTACATCTGGAACAAATAGTTTGGCTTGGTTAGCTGGTAATAGTACCCATACAGGTGTAATGGAAATTGCTTATGGAACCGCAAAAGTGTTAGCTTCAGAAGGGACGAGTGGTTCACAATATGTAAACTTAAAATCAGGAACTACCTTGTGGTATAATGTACTTAATGCAAGTGCTAAATCCTGGCGGGCAGAAGCCAATACGTCTATCATTCTTTCTAATTTTGAAGTAACCCTTAATAATCAAGAGTCGATTCCATTACAAGCCATTTTTTCTAGCAATGGCAAATTAACTTTAGCATCAGGAAGCGACTTAGAGTTGGCAGCCTCGCCACATACTTGTACGGGTAATTTAACTGTTAATAGTGGTGCCAAAACAGGGGCTGCTATTGCTTCGGTAGTATGGGCTGGGCCACTAATTATGTCTGGAGCTACAAGTGCATTAAATGTAAATAATGTTTCTAATGCTGCCTCAAAGTTGAAATGTACTACTTTTACAGCAGCTAGTGGTTTTACCGTTAATGTGCCTAACTTAACTGCGGGTACTTATGATATTTTAGAACGAACAAATACAGGTACCAATACCATCCCAACTGTAGGTACTAATGCAAGTGGCTTAACCGCAAGTTTTAGCTGGGTTGGTAACATCTTAAAAATGACTTTATCTTAAAGTATATAATAAAATAATTTACCCTAAAAAAGATTTGAAGTACTTTCAAGTCTTTTTTTTGTTTTATATGGTAATAAATGCCAATTTAGAAACTGGAAAAAATGAAATTCAGTTATAAAATAAAAAATAACCAATTGATTATATAATAAATTTTTGAAGTTTTTTATATAATAAAAAAGGTTTATCTAAATTTAGATAAACCTTTTAAAATAAGTTGGTCTACAAGGACTCGAACCTTGAAAGACTGCACCAAAAACAGTTGTGTTACCATTACACCATAGACCAGCTTTGATTTGTAATCGGGTGCAAATTTATAGCTTTTTTTGTTTTGTGCAAACTTTTTTTTGACTTTTTTTCAAAAAATTTTAGTTGTAACAATTTTTATTTTTTAAAGTCTTTATAATCAGTAACCAATTTTGAAATAACCATAAAAAAGCAATAGATTTTTGTAGTAAATGAACCGTCATTACATAAAAAATTGTTTCTTTGTAGCGTTATTTTAAATTCAATATAATTTTTCATGAACACCAAATCTTTTAACTTTAAAAAATGGAATACCATCACAGGGTGGTTTGCTTTTTTGATCGCATTGATTACTTATTCTTTAACGGTTGAACCCACAATGAGCTTTTGGGATTGTGGCGAATATATAGCAACAGCAGCAAAACTAGAAGTTGGCCATCCGCCTGGAGCACCCCTTTTTCAAATGATTGGTGCCTTTTTTGCCATGTTTGCTATCGATAAGGAACACATTGCCTTAATGGTCAATATGATGTCTGTTTTTTCAAGTGCTTTTACAATTTTGTTTCTTTTTTGGTCATTAACCCTCCTTTTGGAAAAAATGATAACGCCGTTCAAAACGTTCGATAAAGATGTTCAAATTGCCGTTTTAGCAAGTGCTTTTGTTGGGGCTTTAGCGTTTACTTTTACAGATAGTTTTTGGTACAATGCCGTCGAAGCTGAAGTGTATGCCATGGCTTCTTTATTTATAGCTATATTATTTTGGCTTGGACTTCGATGGGAAAAAGACATGCACACCTCTCGAGGCAACAAATGGCTGCTCGTGATCAGTTTGATGGTTGGTTTGTCTTTTGGAGTTCATTTTATGGCTTTATTAACCATTCCTAGCATTGGATTGTTGTATTATTTTAAAAATTATCAAAAAATAACGCCAAAAAACTTTATCATTGCTAATGTTGTGGTAGTAGCAGTATTGTTATTTATTTTCAAATTATTGTTGCCTTTAACCATGTCGTTGTTTGCCAAAACTGAGGTTTTTATGGTAAATCAAATTGGGTTGCCTTTCAATTCGGGTACCATTTTCTTATCGATATTGATTATTGCGGGTTTTTATTACGGACTTCAATATACCAAAAACAAAGGTTATGTACAATGGAATACGTTATTGTTGTCTGTGTTATTTATTTTGATTGGTTTTTCTACTTGGTTGATGTTGCCTATCCGGGCCAATGCCAATACTGTAATAAACGAGAACAAACCATCTGATGCTGCCGAAGTTTTGGCTTATTATAACCGTGAGCAATATGGCGACAACCCTTTATTTTACGGGCCTCAATTTACAGATATGTTTGCTGGATTGGATGAAGAAACGCCTTATTTAGACGAAAAACCCAATTATGAACGCGATTATCAAACTGGAAAATATGTGATTGTAAACAATTATATCAAGTCTAAACAAAATTCTAGTAACACTCAAAAAACCATTTTACCAAGGATGTGGAGTACAGAAAATGCTGAAAATTATATGGCATATACAGGCCCTTTGGAATTTAAATTGGATCCTAATTATGATTATTCGTCAGATTTGCCTCAATATGGCATAGACCCAGAAAAATTATCAGAAGAAGAGTTGTCTGCAGCCGTTGCACAAATGCAATCAGAAGTAGTAAAATCCATTTCACAATTTAAGCAAGCTTATGCAGCCCATCAAATTGATAATGAAGATTACATCAAATTCCTTCGCAATTATAAAGATTATTTGATCATTGAAAAACCAACTGCCGCAGCCAATTTTGGATTCATGTTCGATTTTCAGTTTGGTTATATGTATGCTCGTTATTTCTTGTGGAATTTTGTTGGCCGACAAAATGATATTCAAGGAAAAGGAGATGTTTTGGACGGAAATTGGTTGAGCGGTATCAATTTTTTTGATGAAGCACGACTTGGATCGCAATCCGATTTACCAGACGATGTTGTAAAAAACAAAGGACGTAATACCTATTATTTCTTGCCATTTATTTTAGGACTTATTGGTGTTTTTTATCATGCCAAAAAAGACTTAAAAAGCTTTTATGTCATTCTAACACTATTTTTGTTTACAGGAATCGCCTTAAAAATATATTTGAACGAACGCCCATTTGAGCCTCGAGAAAGGGATTATGCACTCGTAGGCTCGTTTTATGTATTTGCCATTTGGATAGGAGTGGGCCTATTTGCCATAATAGAATATGTTCAAAAATGGATGGCTCCAAAAGTAGCAGTTCCCGTAGTAACTGTTGTATGTTTGCTTGCTGCTCCTGTATTGATGGCAACTCAAAATTGGGACGATCATGACCGTTCTAACAAATATACTGCTACAGCCATGGCAAAAGCCTATTTGGATTCGTGCGAAAAAAATGCTATTTTGTTTACTATTGGCGACAACGACACCTTTCCGCTGTGGTATGCACAAGAAATTGAAAATTATAGGACAGATGTTAAAATTGTTAATACCAGCCTCTTTATGACGGATTGGTATATAGACCAAATGAAAATGAAAGCCTATAACTCCGAACCACTCAAAATTTCGTTCAAACACCACCAATATGTTGGTGATAAACTCGATTTTGTAATTTTCAAAAAAACAACAGAGGAGCGTTTGGATATTAAAAAGTTTTTAGAATTTATTGCTTTTGACGATCCACGAACTATGGTAGCATTGGGTAATGGACAGAAATATCATTTTTACCCAACAGATAAAATAAGAATTCCTGTGGACAAAAATACCATTATCAAAAACAATGTAGTACATAAAAAATACCACGATTCTATTGTGCCATTTATAGATATTGATTTGAAAGACAATGGTTTGTATAAAAACAGATTGATGATGCTAGACATTATTGCCAACAACAATTGGGAACGTCCAATATATTTTAGTGGTGGTAGTTTTGGCGACGATGATTATTTGTGGATGAAAGAGTATTTGCAATTGGACGGCATGGTTTACAAGTTGGTTCCTGTAAAAAACAAATTAGACAAAGAATCAGGTGTAATGGAAATGGGGCAAATAGATGCTCATAAAATGTATGACATTGTCATGAAATGGGATTGGGGCAACTCTGGTAGCACAACAATATATCATGATCCAGAAACCCGCCGCAATAGCATTACTTACAGAACCAATTTGTCCAGATTGATGGATCAACTCATTGTAGAAGGACAGCACCAAAAGGCCAAAAACATCATCGATTTGGCACTTAAACAAATGCCAGTTGATTATTTTGACTATTATGTAGCTTTGGAACCTTTTGCTAGGGGATATTATCAAATTGGAGCTCAAACAGAAGCTCGCAAACTTTTAGATCAATTGATTCATAAATATGTCCAAAATCTTAAATATTATGGCAATTTGACACCAAGAGAACAAAATTTTATCCAATTAGAAATTATTACTAATATTGAAAGATACAGAAGCATGGTTCAAGTTAGCAAAGAAGCCAATGACTTGACGTATTACAACAAAGCCAAAGCTACTTTTAATAGCATCAACAAACATTTTGAAAGATTTGGACGAGATAATGAATAGGTTATAATCTAATATAAAAAAAGCACTTCTTAAAAAGGAGTGCTTTTTTTTTTACTTATAATCCTATTAAAATATTTATAACCAATAACGACGATTTTGCCCTAATGCAATTAATTGGCATTACATGGGTTAGGTTTTTACCAAACACTTATAATACCAAATATACATATAAAACAGTCCAATCTATTGCTTCTTTTTTGCTAAAATTATTGAACATTTTTTCTAAAAAATAACTACGCATCTTTGGACTATTTTATAAATATATTTGGGATAACAAACAAACTAATCTAAAATATTTTTTTGCAATAAAGAGTCTGAAATAATTGTTCCGAATCTAACAATAGAGCTGTTTTTTCTCATTTTTTTTAATAAAATCAACTGCGTATTTTTATTTGACCATTTTATAATAACGGAAATTGTTATTGCATTTATTTGTAATTGTTCGGATCGAGTATGAGCTGTTTTGTAAATATATTAGGATATATCACAAAGTTAATTAAAGAAATTATTAAAGAAATTTTGTTATTGATAAATGTCTAAGTAGATAATATTAATATAAAAATAAAAAACTATTTCAATTTTATTTCCTTTCGGATTTAAAATCAAAATAGTTTTCCTAATCAAAATCAAAATATAAACAACAAATAATAACACCTTTTAATTTAAATATTGAGCTTTTTAAATGCTAAAGTATTAAGATTTTACTAAAAATGTTTGTTCGGTCGTTTTACTAATCGTTTTACTTATTTTGTTATAAAGTTCCACTTTGATAGTATGAGTTACACCATCAACACTAGTTCTGTTCATGCCTTCAAATACTATTGGATTCCAGCTTTCTATATAATAGGGCGTTTGATCAATTGTTAATCTAATGCCATAAGTATTACCAAGTTTGGCTAATGTTGGGCTAGGAACTACATA
The DNA here is from genome assembly GCF_002217205.1 of Flavobacterium branchiophilum NBRC 15030 = ATCC 35035. Classification (GTDB taxonomy): domain Bacteria; phylum Bacteroidota; class Bacteroidia; order Flavobacteriales; family Flavobacteriaceae; genus Flavobacterium; species Flavobacterium branchiophilum. The sequence goes on from NZ_MUGT01000059.1 coordinate 40,865, forward strand.
ATCCAATAAAATTTTACTGTATTCGCTACTTCCGGTGTAAGTTCTGATAGGTCTTGAGGAATAAATTTCGTCTGTTGTTAAGGTATTTCCAGCATTAACACCAACTATAGTATTGCCCATTACCATATATTTGCCACTTATCATGGCTTCAGGGTTTTTGTATCCTTCATGATATGATCTTGATAAAAAGGCAATTATGGTATGTTCACCATCAGGCAAATTTAAAGCATAAGTATAGGGATTTCCTGCTGCAATATAAGGACTTCCATCAATAATTAAATGAACATGTTGCCCCATTGGCGAAAAAGCCAACCCGGCTGTGGTTTGATCTGGTGTTGCTATTCCAAATGTATAATTAGATACACCAAAATTAAATACGCCTGCTGTAAGAGTAAACCATGATAAAGTAGGAGTTCCCATAGGAATATAAGAACCCGTTCTAACTGCAAAACTATAATTGTCCATTGGCAAAAGCGTTGTAGGAGCTGCGTTTTTTGTAAAACTTCCAGTAAGTCTATCTACAACTGCTGCATTAACATCCAAGCTACTTGGCTCTACTAATACATTTGAAAATGTAACCACATCATTTGTTTTACTAAAGTCTAAATTAACTTTTGTAACATTTTGATTAGACCATAAGTGGGCTAAATTTGTTTTCTCTATCAAAACAGTCAATTTTTGATCTGTTCGGCTAATTTTACCTACCAATGCGTAATTATTTGCAAAAGTGTTTGAGGCAGCAATCCACCGTTGAGCTGTAAAAGTACCATTTGCGGCAATTGTCAATCTAACAAAACCTGCTTTGTCCCAAGTACCAACAAATTCTGAAATATCCTGATTGACAACCATGGGGGTATTGTCTTTTGAACATGAACCTAGTACCATGCTAATAAATAGCAGAAATGTTTTAAAATAATTTTTCATAATTTTTTTATTTTTTAATATTTACGGCAAAGGAACATCATATTAAATTTTACTCCTATGGACATAAGTATTACTATATGGATAATGTTTCTAAAAATGTGCCTTTTATATTTTTTCTAAATTCTAATGGCGATACCGTAGTATTGTTTTTGAAGAATCTACTGAAATACAAAGGATCCTCAAAACCCATTTCAAGGCTAATTTTTTTAATGGAATCGTTACTTAAATACAATTTTTTTTTTGATTCTATTATAATTTTATCTATCAATATTTTTTGAAACGATCTTCCAAAAATTTGATTACATTTTCTGTTTAATGTCGATTTTGAGATATTTAAAACAGAAGCATAAAAATTTAAATCATGATGCAGTAAATAGTTTTGACTGATAACTATTTCAATATCATTTGCAATTGCTGGTTTATTTATTTGCTCGATTGTTTGTGATTTAAGTTTTAATCGTACGGCTTGTATCAAAATTATTTTCAACAAACTTGATACCATCTCTATACTTGCAACGTTGGGTTGTTCCATTTCTTGAAGCATTTGAGCAATAATTCCTTTTATTTGTATAAAATCAACACTTTCTAATGTACAAATGGTGTTATAATACGGATTATTAAATAATAATCCTTGACAACCAATCTCTTTGGCATGTATATCGATACAGAAAAAATCGGGATGAAATTGAATTATGATGCCTTTGATAATTTGATCTGTTTCTAAATCCCAAGTAACTTTTTGATATGGATATAAAAAAACAGCTGTTTTATGATGGATACGCCTTTTTTGGCTATCAATACTTAAATAGCCAATGCCGCTTTCGGTAAATATAATACTATAAAAATTACTTTTTTTGATGTTTTTCCAAAAGGAAATATCTTCAAAATGAAATATAGAAAAAATAGGTAATTTTTTTGAATTATATAAATACATTTTTTATCTATTTATGGTACATGTAATTTTTTATATAAATAATAAATAGCTACTTATATTTATATTTATAAATATCAAAAGGTATTTTATTGATATAAAGTAATACTATCGATTAATATTTATGGTACTATTTTTTTTAAAAATAACTATTGTTGTGCGTTGAAACACTACAAACTTTTAGAATGTAGTATCCCAACACAAACCCAATAACTTTAACATACATTTTCTAAATTGTATTTGGGGTATCAATTTTGAATAGTATATAAATAATAAAGTTACCGAAAAACAACAACTAATATTTTAAGTTTCTTTTTTAAATATAATTTTTGATTTAATCCTTTTTCCAATAATTATTTGCAGCTGCAATGGTTGCAAATTCTGTAGCTACAATTTGACTAATCATGATTAACATGGTGGCATCTGTTGCATATATTTCTCTAAGATTCATTCTGATTTCATTATCTGGTTGCAAAGTTTTTATGACTAATCTAGACATCAACATAGCTAAAGATCTACCTTCTTCAGGAGTATTAGTTATCAAAGTGCCGTTGGGTATTAAGGTAATGGTATTTGGCATATTTTTTAAATATTTTTAATAAATTAATAATTTTTAAAACATTGTTAGGTTTCTATTTTTATTGACTAGTTGTAATACATAATTTGTTAATGCAAAGTCTTTTTTATCGTATCCTAAAAAATGGAATCTTTTTCCAATTGCCTAATCATGTTTTTAATCATTACAAAAATAAAAATATAAACAAATTGCAATAAAATTATACCTACATGAAAGATACACATTCATTAAAATATAATTTTATTTTGTGTAGTAGCTTGTTTTTCAATACAATAAAATTGCAATAATCATATCAATGGAACGATATAAATCAAAATACAAAAAATGAAGTGTATGTTTTAAGTATGAGAATTCACAACTTAATTGCTTTATTTTCAGATTTTTGCTTTGAAAAAATGAAATCACAACAAAAAGTGACTCCATATACATTTCAAAATAGTTCAATCAATTAGCTCTCTTTTACTAAAAAGAGCCCAAAAAAATGGTTACCTGGCACAGCTTTACTATTTTTTTTTTAATTTTTTCCAAAAAAAGTACCTAGAGTTTTCGTTATCACTCGATTGCCTCTTTGAACTATTGTATAAATTTAAGTGTTTTTTTTTAATGCTTCCAATCTTTTGAAGCAGTAATTAGTCAAGCAAAATGATTATTTTGATTTTAGGATTAGAATAATTTATATTAAAAAAAGGCCTGTCTAAACAGGCAAAAACAATTTGAGTTTTCGATTTAGAATTTTTGTATTTTAAAATTTGGAATTGTACAATGCTGGAGCCATACATAGTACAAAATACGTATGCTAATTGGCAATGTACAATAATGCGTTAATTTTGTATCACTAAAAGATACGGTTTGTTTTTTGTATAGCTATATATAATTTAATTTTTAAAAATTAATATTATTTAGTAAGCATTTCCTCTATGGCATCCCAAAGACCTATTCGTTTAATCAAGGCCTCTTTTGAAATAATAGCCACTTCTTCCCATTTTTGAGTATCTTGACCACACAAAGCCGCAACCATTTCCATGGCCATAGGGCTGTGTTCATCGGCATCAAGTGCTATATGTCTTTCAAAATAATATATAAATTTAGACAAGTCCGATTCAGGAAAATTTTGTTGAATGTTTTTTAAAATCGCTGTAAACATGGTTGGTATTAAATCCTCACGACCAAATGTAAATGCTGCTGCAATTTCATGGGCTTTACCACTTGCAATGGTTGAAAATGTGAAATTCAAAAAATCTTTCACCTTATGATGGATGGGATTTTCTTGAATAATTTGAAAAATAGCATTGCTGTGTTTAACACGATCTACAAATTTCATTATAGTTTGCGTGTTGGCACCGCAAGCTTCCATGGCTTCTATATACATCTCAAAATGGCTCAATCGTCTGCCATCTATGGTCAAATCGGATTCTTCGGCTACAACAATTTCGTTAATCAAATACCGGGTCGTAGGATTTTCAGAGGCATACCAAGGGATGCTTGTACAGGTCAATTGATTTTGTAAAGATTTTAGTAACGACATAAAATCCCATACCGCATACACATGATTTTCTTGGAAGCAATGTAAATCAGATATAGTTGTAATTTTTTGATACAAAGTATGTTGCAATAACTGTGCTTTGTATGGTGCAATGGCTTGATTAATAGTAGTTATAGACATTATTTTATTTTTTAACAAAATTAAAAAAAGCTTCTCAATATGAAGAAGCTTTTATAATTTATTTTTGGTATCGAATAAAAATTATTTAAAGGCAGGAATACCTGTAATGTCCATACCTGTTATTAATAAATGAATGTCGTGTGTGCCTTCATAAGTAATTACTGATTCTAAGTTCATGCTGTGTCTCATGATAGAATATTCGCCAGTAATTCCCATGCCACCAAGTATTTGTCTGGCTTCACGGGCAATGTGTATTGCCATGGCCACATTATTTCGTTTGGCCATAGATATTTGGGCTGTTGTTGCTTTGCCTTCGTTTCTCAAAACACCCAATCGCCATGTCAATAATTGTGCTTTTGTAATTTCAGTTATCATTTCAGCTAATTTTTTTTGCTGTAATTGTGTACCTGCAATGGGTTTGCCAAATTGGATGCGTTCTTTGGCATATCGCAAAGCTGTATCATAACAGTCCATTGCGGCTCCAATAGCTCCCCAAGCAATACCGTATCGGGCAGAATCCAAACACCCTAACGGGGCTCCTAATCCTGATTTGTTAGGCAACAAATTTTCTTTTGGTACTTTAACATTATCAAATATCAACTCTCCTGTAGATGACGCCCTCAACGACCATTTGTTGTGTGTTTCTGGAGTCGAAAATCCTTCCATTCCTCTTTCTACAATCAATCCATGAATGCGTCCTTCCTCGTTTTTGGCCCATACTACTGCAATATCTGCAAATGGAGCATTGGAAATCCACATTTTGGCACCGTTTAGTAAATAATGGTCGCCCATGTCTTTAAAATTGGTTATCATGCTTCCTGGATCAGAACCATAGTTTGGCTCAGTTAATCCAAAACACCCCATCATGTCGCCGGTAGCTAATTGGGGTAAATATTTCATCCGTTGGGCTTCATTACCATATTTCCAAATCGGATACATAACCAATGATGATTGTACAGACGAAGTAGAGCGTACACCCGAATCGCCCCTTTCTATTTCTTGCATGATCAAACCATAAGATATTTGATCGAGCCCTGCACCTCCATATTCTACTGGAATATAAGGCCCAAAACCTCCAATTTCGCCCAATCCTTTGATGATTTCTGTTGGAAAAGCAGCCTTTTGTGCATAATCTTCTATGATAGGCGATACAGCTTTTTTTACCCAAGCTCGGGCTGCCTCTCGAACAAGTTTGTGTTCGTCTGTCAATAAATCGTCTAATTGATAATAATCAGGGGCTTGAAATAAGTCTGGTTTCATAAATTATGTTCTTTTAAAATAGTATTTGGCATACTAAATAGGGGTTTATTAAAGTTCTTTTTTTGGTATTTGAAACAAAATTAATAAAGAAATTTAACAAAACAACCATAATTTGTTATAATTTTAAAATATTTTTATTTGGCTTGCTTTCTTCAATAAAAGGCCTTGATATTTTTATCTATTACCAAATAGTCATCTTGCGTTTGGATGTGTATAAAAATTAATTTTTTTTCAATAAAAGTTGTATTTTTTTAGACCATTTCAAAGCTCCTTTTTCATTAAGGTGGTCGGCATCATAAAAATCAGTTGCTATAAAACTACTATCTTTCAAAAAATTGTAATAGCAAACATGTCGGTTTAGTTTTACAAATTTTTGAATTTGGGTTTCTATTTGCTCTAATTGCTCTATATGAAGTTGATCTGTATAGGTTTTGTAAGCTGGTGATGTAACTAATATTAGTTTACAGTGTTTTTTTCTTGCATATTCAATAATGTCATTCACAATTTTTACATTGTTTTTAAAATGTTTCTTAGATTTTGAACCATGCCTTTTGGCAGCGGTTTTACCGGTAGCCACCAGGTTTTTTTTGTACTTGGATTGGTATTCATTTCCCCATCCTAATTTTTCGGTAGTAATAGCACTTTTATTTTTAAAGTAAAAGGACCAAATACGTTTTATATTATCTTTAAACTTAACATTTAAAATTTCAAAATGTTTGCTAACTTCATTTTGAGGTTCAAATCCATAATAGATTACATAATTCTTTATTCGCCAATCAGAGGCACCTCCGTTCAATGTAAAATAGAGCGAAAAATAATCTATGGGTACAATAATCGTTTGAAGTTGCTCGAAACGGGTGTCGTATTTTTCTAATATTTCTAAATCATAATTCAAAGGCTGCGAAATATAAGAAGCATTATAACAATTTGAAGCTATATACCGTGGATCGAGCCCATAAAATGTATGCGAACTACCCAAAATTAATGTTTTTATTTGACCCGCATGCAAATCCAAATACGATTTTTTTACTTGATAATCATTAGGAATATTTCTAATTAATATTTCGATGGTAACAAATGCAATTATAATTGGAAGAATAAAAAAAAAAGTTTTTTTAATAAATATTTTCATACCATTTAGTCATTATTTTTTTTCAAAAAAAACAAAAAAATTCTTTAAATTGGGGCAATTATACGAGCAAAAAAGGACCACTAAGTTATGCTCGCCAATAGTCATGATGCAACATCAAGTCAAACAAAATAGTTCCTAGCAATCCATTGGGTATCTGTTGTCAAATCAAACACTTTCTATCAAAAAAACATTTTCTTGATGCCAAAAAACAAGTGCAAAATTACTAATTTGTTTCAATTAAGCCCTACTTTGACGCTTTTTTAATTCAATTACCGTAATTTCGGGCATAATTCCAACCCTTCCAGGATAGGCATGAAAACCAAACCCTCTATTTACATACAAATGCCTTCCTTTATGTTCATACAATCCTGCCCACTGCTCATATTGGTATTGTACAGGGCTCCATTTAAAAAAGCCTGGAATTTCAATACCAAATTGCATACCATGCGTGTGGCCAGATAGTGTTAAATGAAAATGGAGGTCGTTGTGTTGCACTATTTTGTTCCAATGACTAGGGTCGTGGCTCATCAATATTTTAAAATCAGTGGCTTTCAAATGTTTTGATGCCAAATCCAAATCGCCCGCTTTCTTAAAATTATGACCCCAGTTTTCTACACCCACCAATGCAATTTGGTCTTGGCCTTTTGAAATGTATCGGTGCTCGTTTAGCATTAATTGAAACCCAATATCGCCATACAATTTTTTAATACTTTCAAAATTTTCTTCCTTTTCTTTAGCAGATTTCCAAGTTACATATTCGCCATAATCATGATTGCCCAAAACTGCAAATTTGCCATATTTGTGTTGCTTGATGTCATTAAAAACCTCAATCCATGGGTGCATTTCTTTAGCATGTGTGTTTACTATATCGCCCGTAAAAAGCATCAAATCAGCCTCTTGCTCATTAATCAAATCAATGGCATATTTAATTTTTTCTGGATTATCAAAACTCCCACTATGTACATCCGAAATTTGTAAAATCCTAAATCCGTCAAATGCTTCGGGCAAATCGTCATACAAAACTTGTTGTTTAATTACCTTATAGTTGTATTTGCCATATTTGATGCCATACAACAAAGACAAAAATGGAATAGATGCCAAACCAATGCCAATTTGACTTACAAATTGACGTCGGGCTATCAAAAAATCACTATTTGAATTTGGTTGTGCAAAATGTTTAAAAACACCAAATAAAAATCTAAAAAAATCTTCGCCAAAAAGAATTATAGAAACCACCATTTTTGGAATATAAACCACCAACAACAAACCAAGTGTAAACATAGTTTGAGGGGTTTGTCCAACAGATCTGTCAAATTTTGTAAACGAATACACAATAAATCCCAAAATAAACGCATTGACTACGATATAAAAAATAAGTAACCACCTGTTTTTTATCAACGTTTTAAAAGCTTGGTAAGCATAAAACTCCATCAAAAAAATAAAACCAAACAAAAGTGCCAATCGAATTATAAATTTCATATCGAAAATTGTTATTTTTATAAATATAGGACGCTGTGCAAAAAGTATAGTTGCATAAGGCCACAAAATCTTGCAAAGAAACAAATTTCAATTAAAACATTTTCAATTATGTTCCCTTTTTTAACATCCCTTTAACCCACAGGCATTTTTTTTATAAGAAGCAGCTACTTCAGGCATTTTCACGCAGGGGCAGTTCCCGCCTTTCGTTACAATCTTTTTGTTTTTAAAGAAAAAACAAAAAGGATTTCCACTGCAGTCGGGGCTATTTTGCAGCTACATGTTGTGTTTCCGATAGGCTTTTCAAAATGAAATATCAGTTAAATAGACCCTATAATTATACCTATATCAGGCCTAAAAATCGTCATCAACCGACCCAATGGACCTGTTTTCTTTTATCTAAAAAAAGCAAACCTAATACCAAACTCTTATATAAAAAAGTCGAGTTATTTACATAAAA
>NZ_MUGT01000006.1:0-57338 GCF_002217205.1 Flavobacterium branchiophilum NBRC 15030 = ATCC 35035
ACTCGATATTTTTATTTATAATCAATTGATTGACAGATGCCAATGTTTTTTTAATGGTTTTGACAATATTATTTTTGGATAAATATATTTTTTGTTTACCCGTTTCAAATTTTTCCAAATCCAATATTTTATCAATCAATCTATTCAAACGATCAGATTCTGAAATGATGTTTTGCAAAAATTGTTTTCTTACTTCCTCTGGTACATCATCATCGTCATGCAAAATTTCGCTGGCTGCTCTTATGGCTGTTATGGGGGTTCGCAATTCGTGTGTTACAGTATCTAAAAATTCGTCTTTTTGAATGTCTTTGTTAATCAATTCTTGATTGGCAATTTTCAACTGATTGGAAATTTTAGTCAATTCATTTGAAGCTTCAATCAATTTTTTGTTTACTATAATATTTTCCTTGGACTCTTCCAATATATTCAAAACCTCTGTAAAGGAAATTTTATCTTCTTTGACAACGCTTGATATCAATATTCTGGCCGAGGCAGTTCCAATGTGTCCTGTTAGTAAATTTTCGGCAAATTTAATAAAACGAGCATCGGCCATAGTTTCGCCTTTATTGATGTTGTACTTTACATTAAAAATGCTTAATGCCCTTTTGGTTCTTTCTACACCCAAAAAACGTTCTAAAACTTTCTGAATATCAGATATATAAGCGGTTCCTTTCCAAATAAATGCATCTTCGTGGTTTGATATATAACGGTTGATATCTACAAACATTTCGGCATAATTTCGTTCTCTATAATTGCCTTTAAAACTTACAGAAATGGCTAAATAGCTCAATATATTAAAGAAAAAACTCCAAAATACTGCATGTGGGATAGGATCTAAATAATTTAACCCAAACAATTGAAATGGTTTTAACAAAGCAATACTCCAAGGCCCATCCTGAATAAAGTGACTCGTTGATTTTGAAATGCCAATGGTGTATGGTACAATTAAGGTATAAACACATATTAAAAAACCTAAAAGAATACCTATTATGGCACCTTTTTGAGAACCTCTTCGCCAAAACAAAGCTCCAAAAAAAGAAGGAGCTAGTTGTGCAATAATTACAAACGATACCAATCCGATTGATACCAACGAATAATCAACAATATAAAACCTATAAATGATATAGGCTAGTATTATTAACGAAAAAATACCTACTTTTCTACTGATGATAATTCGTTGATTGTTTTTGTCTTGCGATACATTTTCTAGCGATCCTATAAAACCATAAGGAATTAAAAGATTGTTTGTAAGCATAGTTGAAAGTGCAATTGACGAGACAATAATCATTGAAATAGCCGCAGAAAAACCACCCAAAAAAACCAATATAGTTAAAATATTGTTGTTAAAATGTTGTGGGATAAGCAACGAAAATGTATCAGAGTTGAACCCTTTGCCTTCAAATAAAATGTTGCCTCCCCAAGCAATTGGAAAAACAAAAATATTAAACAATAGCAAGTACAAAGGAAACAACCAAATGGCAGTTTTGATGTGAGATTCTTTATTGTTTTCGACAATTGTAGTTTGGAATTGTCTGGGCAACAAAAAAATGGCAAACATAGAAAGAACACACAAGAAAAACCAATTGATTGCGTTGGATAGTCCTCCAATTGTGTTTTTTTTATCAAAATTTTTAAGAACGGAAGCTTTGATGTAAATGTCTTCAAAGCCATCATATACAAAATAGGTTACATAAATACCTATGATTAAAAAAAAGACCAATTTCAAAATAGATTCCATGGCCACGGCCGTTACAATACCACGACGTTTTTCGGAAGCATCCACATATCGAGTGCCATAATACGAAGCAAAAAGTGCCAAGGTTAGACAAACATAAGTGGTGGTATCACTAAATATCAATGAATTAGATTGTGTTTTGGTAACTATATGAAATGTTTCAGATATAGACTTGAGTTGCAATGATATGTATGGAAGAATTCCAACGATACATATCATGGTAACTAAAGCGCCAAGAAATCTGCTATTTCCATATCGTAACGAAATAAAATCGGCAACACTAGATATTTTATTTACTCTCGAAATTCGGATAATTTTTTTTAATACAATCAACCAAACAGGAACAATCATTATGGGACCCAAATAAATGGGTAAATAATTTAAACCCGAATTGGCAGCTACTCCAATACTTCCATAATATGTCCAAGCAGTACAATATACGGCAAGCGAAAAAGAATAGATATATGGATTGTTAGTCCATTTGGTTTGACTTCTTTTTTCTGCCCAATAAGCTATATAAAATAGAATAGACAGGTATAAAGCCAAAATAATTAAAAGGCCAAGGCTACTCATTGTATTTTTTGATAATTAAAAAAGTAAAACCAATAGAAAAGAGCCAAGCCGAAAAAATATAAATGATGACAACAGGAAAACCTAAAAAAGGTTTTGAACTGTCAAATAACAGTACAAGAGGCATATTCAATGCTAAAATAACGAGCACTGATAAAATAATGAGCTTTTGTTGGTGTCTTTTTTTCATTTATATTAAATAAAACAATCCCTACATTGCTGTAGAGATTGTTTTGTGATAAAAATTTATTCTTCTAAGTTGTTGTATTCTCCAGATAATGAGTACCATCCAAAGATTCCTAATCCACCAACAATAATTGGTGCCAATACAAAACTGTAGATAATTGCAGGAATCATGTCTTCTGGTTTTCCTGATTTGAATTTTGGAATTGCTTGATCAACTAATAAGAAGTAGGTAGCAGCTAATCCAAGGATAATCCATACGATGCCTAATAATTTTTTTATGGAGTTCATAATTTTTTAATTTTATAAGTTATAAATATTTTTTTGATTAGTTTTTATGAGCAGAACTTTTACCATCTACATAAATAACTCCGATTACAAAACATACAGCACCAATGATGATTGGGTACCAAAGTCCTTGTAAATATGGTTCGGCTACTGGCAATGCTTCACCAGCTGCAGTGGCTGCTTCGTTGGCTTTTGTAGCGGCTGCCACAAGAGATGTAGCTACTGCTGGCAATAATCCTCCAAAAATTCCATTTCCGATGTGATATGGTAATGACATAGAAGTGTAACGGATTTTTGCTGGGAACATTTCAACCAAGAAAGCTGCAGTTGGCCCGTAAACCATAGTTACTAAAAAGATTTGAATGAATACTAACCAAACCAAAGTCCATTTGTCTGAATCATTGATTTTAACAGTTTTTTTGGTAACTGCTTTTACTTTTCCATCATCGCCCAATTTGGCTTTTCCATTTTCTAAAGTTACAGTTTTAACTTCTTTATAAGTAGCGCCATCGGTAAACTCTTTTGTAGTTGTATAAACAGAATCCATTGCTTTGTCTTTGTTTTCTTTCAACTCAGCTAATTTAACTGTTTTTTCAACGATTTCAGTTTTGTTTTTGATGTTTGAAGTTTCGTACATCGCTCTATAAACAGGTCTGTATATTACCACAGCAATTAACATTCCTGTAAGCATCAACCATTTTCTTCCAATTTTATCAGATAACCATCCAAATACTACAAAGAAAGGAGTAGCCATCAAAATAGCATACATCATAATATCTCCAACTTGGTCTGATACACCCATTACTTTTTCGATGAAACTCATGGCATAAAATTGTCCAGTGTACCAAACAACACCTTGCCCCATAACGATTCCAAATAAAGCTAATAATACAAATTTGAAGTTCAATTTGTTACCAAAACTTTCTTTTAATGGATTTGTAGAAACTTTACCCTCTGCTTTTACTTTTGCAAACTCAGGAGATTCTCCCATGTTTTTACGAATCAAGTACGATACAAAAATCATTAAGATAGATACCCAAAACGGTACTCTCCAACCCCAATCTTCAAAAGCTTCTTTACTCATAGAGGCTTTGGTACTCATGATTACTAAAAGAGAGATAAACAATCCGATAGTAGCCGTAGTTTGAATCCAAGAAGTCCAATATCCTCTTTGACCTGTTCCAGCATGTTCTGCCACATAAGTAGCAGCACCACCATACTCTCCACCAAGAGCCAAACCTTGAAGCAAACGAAGGATTAATACTAATGTAGGAGCCATAAATCCAATAGTAGCATAACTAGGAATACATCCAATTAAGAAAGTAGCACCCCCCATTAACACTAATGTTACCATGAAAGTATATTTACGTCCAATCAAATCGCCTAAACGACCAAAGAACAATGCCCCAAACGGACGAACTACAAATCCAGCAGCAAATGTTGCTAGTGTTGATAAGAATCCCGCAGTTGGATTGTCTGTTGGGAAAAACTTAGTTGAAATAATAGTAGCTAAACTACCAAAGATGTAAAAATCATACCATTCGATCATGGTACCTACCGAAGATGCCCCGATTACTGACCACAAGGAGCTTTTTTTATTCTCTTCCATAATGTTAATGTATTTAATTTAATTTAGTTGGTTTATTTTTAATATTTTTATTAGAAAGTATATACACAAGATAACATAGTTCTAAAATTGCTTACTGATGTAGTAGCACCTGTTACTTTTCCAAAAGCATCTGAAGCGCCCCAATCTGCTGAAGTTAATTCTAATTCTGGTGAAATTCTAAATTTATTTTTCTTAAAATCTACTCTTCCAGAAAGTCTCCATACGTTATCTACCATTCTGGCACCGTTTACACCAATTCCTCTTCCATAAGCCACTGTTCCTGCGTTGTCTGCACCATTATTTTTTGTTGTACCAAAGAACAATCCTGGAGCCACAGATTTACCATTACTTGCAATATCAATCCAAAAAGCAGTTGCTTTTGTAGCTTCGTATGTTTCAATTCCATTAGTTGTAGAACCAATATATCCACCAAGCATTACCATATTGAACATGTTGCCACCAGATATTCCATAAGCTTTGATGGTAATTTTGTCGTTTGCATACTTTCCATATCCATAAAATGTAGTGCTATTGGCTTTTTTAGTAGTCATCATTTTACTTGTACCAGTTAAACCATTGTCGGTTCTTGGTTGTAATGATTTGTATTCAATACCAGCTCCTAAAAATAAGTTTTTATTTTTATATTGCAATTGTGCATTTAAAGATGGAAGTGCAGAATTGATAGATGCCGAGTTTTGTGTTCCAGGGCCAGAAATTGTAAATTCTCTTTCTTTATAAGCTGTAAACACAGCAGCAACATCTTTACTTAAACTTTGTTTCAATCTTACTTGTGATGCCCATCCAAAAGGATTAAACATAATTCCTGTACTAAAGTTAGCTACTCCAGGAAATACTTCAGGAATAAAAGTCGGATACCAAGTTTGACCCATTGTCAAAGAGGTTTTTTTCCAATCTAATTGAGCATACGCATGACGTAATCTTAATAAACCAACAGATGAAGAATTTGCAGCTGCATTTTCAAAGTTACCAAAGAAATCTCCTTCTAAAGTAGCACTCACTTTTGCTCCCCATACATCTGGTCCTTTGGCTTTTACTCCTAGTCTTGATACAACAGATAAAAAGTTTGATTGCCCAACAGCATTAGCGTCTTTACCATCTCCACCATTGATTGACTCGTCCAATGGATATAAATTCAAATGATCCTCTCTTACTTGAGCAGATTTTCGGGTATCCCAAATATAGTCTGTGCGAACAAATCCATACCAAGAAAGGCTATAATCATTTGCCGCAGGTGCAGCAGCTGTAGCAGCTGGAGCTGTTTGCGAAATTCCTTTTAGAGACGCTAAACCTGCTAAAAGTACTAAGTAACGTTTTTTCATTTTAAAAATTTTTAGTTATTGTTTTGGTTTGTTTTAACAGTGCCAAATTCAACATTTTTATTTATTAAAAAAAAAGATATATATTATTTTGTAAAATGATATAGTTAATCCTTGAAACGTTCCCATTTTATTAGCATAAACTTGTCCCCAAGCTCTGTAATAATCATCCCCGCACCAGACAATTGTTCCTTCTTTTTGATGAATTCAACCAACTCTGTATGGTTAAATATCTTATAAGTGGGGTGGTAGTTGCCATGAGACGGTTTTTTGATCTTAAAAGCCTTTACCCAATTGCTTATCGTAACGTGTGAAACCCCTATAATACGCTCAATTTCACGGTAACTAAGCCCCTCCAAATAGAGTTGTAACGATTTTGTAACATAGTAATCATCTATCTTTTTTCCTAGTTTATTTACTGTAAAATAATAATTACACTTTTTGCATAAGTACCTTTGTTTGCTATTAATTACACCACTTTTAGACAACGTAGTGTTTTGACATTTTGGGCAGGCTAAAATCTCCATGTATATAAATTTTGCATAAATATATTAATTTTGCAAATATACAAAAATAATATTCTCAATGATTTAATTTTATTTTTATTGAACAATTAATTTTTTGTGCTTTTTATTGAATATTGTTAAATAATTTTGCAAAAATATCAAATTACATCGTTTATGACGTTCCTTTATTAACAATAATTGATTTTTATGCAATATTTTTTAAATCCTTATTTTTTTTCATTTTATTTTTATTATCAAAAATTAATTCGACTATTCATTTCATTTTTATCAACCGAAATCGTTTGAATTGTTGCAATTATTTAAAAAACATCTTTATATTTGTTGTTACAATAATATATTTTATGGAAAAAATTTTTGATAACACCCAAGTTGCCTTTGCACTAAAGAGTGATACAGCACTCGAAAGAGCTTATTTTTTATTCAAAATGATCGACAGCCAACCACTAGTTCGCATTGGAACTGCTGTAACAAACTTTGCCTTAAAAGCAAATTTACCCGTAGAAGGTTTGATTAGAGCCACCGTTTTTGACCATTTTTGTGGTGGAGTAAATGAAAATGATTGTTTGCCCGTTGTCGATAAAATGTATGCTAAAGGAGTTTCATCTGTTTTAGATTATTCTGTTGAAGGCAAAGAAGACGAACAGCATTTTGACGATGCCATGAATATGACCCTCAAAATCATTTCTTTTGCCCAAGAAAAAAAATCCATCCCATTTGCCGTTTTTAAACCAACAGGCTTTGGAAAATTTGAATTATATGAAAAAAAAGGGGCCAATATTCCTTTTTCTGACGAAGAAAGTGCGGCATGGGATAGGGTAGAAGCCCGTTTTCAAAAAGTTTGTCAGGCCGCATTTGATCATGATGTTGCTCTATTGATTGATGGTGAAGAATCCTGGATGCAAGATGCTGCAGATGCATTGGTCGAAAAAATGATGGTACAATTCAATAAAAATAAAGCATTGATATTCAATACTTTACAAATGTACCGTTGGGATAGAATGGATTATTTAAAACAATTACACGAAAAAGCAAAAACACACCATTTTCATATAGGTATGAAACTCGTTCGAGGTGCTTATATGGAAAAAGAAATCCAACGTGCTTTAGACCATCAATATCCATCGCCAATTTGCAGCTCAAAAGAAGCCACAGACCAAAATTATGATGCAGCAGTTGCTTACATGATGGCACATTTGGATACGATGGCTATTTTTGCAGGCACCCACAACGAAATTTCGTCCTATAAATTAATGGATTTGATGCAACAAAACAACATTCCAAGCCAATCTACAAAAATTTGGTTTGGACAATTGTATGGTATGAGCGATAATATTTCTTATAATTTAGCTGCAAATGGCTATCATGTAGCAAAATATTTGCCTTTTGGCCCCGTAAAAGATGTTATGCCCTATCTGATCAGACGGGCAGAAGAAAATACATCGGTGGCAGGTCAAACCAGTCGTGAATTGAATTTAATTAAAACAGAACGCAATAGGCGTAAAAAATAAACACCAACAATTATAGAGCCTTTGTATATCAAAGGCTTTTTTATTGTAAATTTCTGTTGTTTCTTTGTGATTTATTCTGAATTATCAAAATATGCAATTTTCTACCAAAATACAAATCCAGCCCAATACTTTTCAAATAGAGTATCACTCCAACTTGTTATTGTTGGGGTCTTGTTTTGCTCAAAATATAGCTCAACAATTAGATTTTTATAAATTCAAATCGGTTTGTAATCCATTCGGCATAATTTTCAATCCCATTTCAATTCAAAATTTATTAGAAAGAGCGATCAATAATGTAGAATTTACAGAAAATGATGTGTTTTTTCAAAATGATTGTTGGCATTGTTATGAAATACATTCGGAACTAAATCATCCAAATGCCATGGATTTTTTAAAAAATTGTAACCAAAAACTATTGGATTTGAAAAACCAAGTGCAATTTGCAAATCATATAGTAATTACTTATGGCACATCATGGGTATATCAATTGAAAGAAACAGCCACTGTGGTTGCCAATTGTCATAAAATGCCTCAACAACTTTTTGAAAAAAAAATATTATCCATTGCAGATATAGCACAAAGCATTCATAAAACATTAGAAATGATCCGTTTTTTAAATCCTAATTGTAATTTTATATTTACAATATCGCCTGTTAGGCATTTGAAAGATGGATTTATCGAAAATCAAATCAGTAAATCGCATTTAATTGCTGCCTTGCACCAGGTATTGTTTGAAACAAACAACCCCAAAAACTATTATTTTCCAGCATTTGAAATCCTTTTGGATGAGTTGCGGGATTATAGATTTTATGCAAATGACATGCTGCATCCCAATGAATTAGCTATTGAATATATTTGGAATCATTTTGTAAATACTTGTATATCAAAAAGTTGTGAAAAAACGATGCAACAAGTATATAAAATTCAAAAAGGCTTATTTCATAAACCATTTAATATCAATTCTGAATCGCATCAAAATTTTTTAAAGAAATTATCATCCGAAATCAAACAATTGCAAACAATATACGGATTTATTGATTTTGAAATGACATCAAATAAAAAAATAGTGTAAATTTGCAAAATTAATAATCAGATAAAATAATCCCAATGACCAAATTTATACTAAAATTTACATTAATGCTAGTTTTTATTACACCAAAATACTTTGCACAAGGTTCTGGAGACCAGGGTGTTACGAGTATGGGGTCGATAGTACCATCCAATAGTTTTCAAAATGACGAGCATTTTGTAAGTGTCGATTTAGGCTATGCAACAGGTAAGAACAATGTAACATTAATTAGCCAATCATTTACATATTCAAACAATTTTCAAGAAAATTTTGCTACACAATTCAGACTAAAAACAAGCTATACATCTGGTGTTTTGGCAAAAGTATTTACTTTGAACGAGATCAATTTTAATAGTGATTATCATTTGAATAAAAATGGTGATTTTATTAGCGATATTAATTTTGGAACGCTTATTACTTTGAACTTTGCCAAAAAAGAAGTAGAAAACCCAGCTAATGGTAAAAAAACCATTTTGCCTATGGAATACCAAGGGAATAGAGGTACATTAGACATTTTTGTGGGTTATACATTTGCAAATGACTATTTTAATGCCAGTTTTGGATACATTCAGCCTTTGACTATTAGAAATCGAAATTATTTTTTTCCAAGCTATTGGGGACTTGGGTTGGATAAAAATAATCCTGAAGATCAAGCCATAGTTTCAAATTATTATCACGCTACAAACGAAATTAAATATTCTAGCGATTTTTATACCAGATTAGGATATAAAGTCATCAATACTAGCGACATGTTTTTGAACTTGGGTATTACTGGTTTTTATAGACTGAGAAATGATCGGTACAACAATACAAATAATGGAACCAATCCCTATTATCCAGGAAATGGCTACCACGATGTTGAAGGCACAAAAGGTTTATCAGCAAATGGGGTGGTTCAATTTAATTATCAATTGAAAGATCAAATAGAAATTAGAGTATATGCTGGTGTACCAATTGTAAAGAAAGATTTATATACTGATAGTTTAGAGCGAAAATTTTTCATCACTCCTTCATTGATTTGGAAGTTGAATTAAAAAAAAGATTTGCCTTAAAATTATATCGAAAAAAGAATATTTATTTGATACTAATAACTTTATTATATACGTTCAATAGCGTTAGGGATAGCAGTGGAAATCCTTTTTTGCCCCTCTTTTTGGGGCAAAAAAGATTATNNCCTTGGGGAACGCCCCAAAATATAATAGATAAGACGTACTGAATTTTTGAATGTTTGGCAAAAAAAAATCCCAATTTTACATAAAAATTGGGATTTTTTTTTAAATGTCTTTATTCTTGCATGGTATGATAAACGTTCATAACATCATCATCTTCTTCTATTTTTTCTATAAGTTTTTCTACGTCAGCAATTTGATCTTCTGTCAATTCTTTTGTAATTTGAGGAATTCTTTCAAAACCAGAAGATAAAATTTCTATTTTTCGGTTTTCCAGTTCTTTTTGAATGGCTCCAAAACTTTCAAACGGGGCATAAATCAAAATACCATCTTCGTCTTCAAATACTTCTTCTGCACCAAAGTCAATTAATTCTAATTCTAATTCTTCGGGATCTAAATTATCTTTAGGCACTCTAAAATTGCAAGTATGATCAAACATAAATTCAACGGAGCCTTGAGTTCCCAGTGTTCCATTACATTTATTAAAATAGCTTCGAATATTGGCTACAGTTCTATTATTATTGTCAGAGGCGGTTTCAATTAATAATGCAATACCGTGTGGAGCATATCCTTCAAAAAGAATTTCTTTATAATTGGCAGTATCCTTGTTGCTGGCATTTTTAATGGCTCTTTCTACATTGTCTTTTGGCATGTTTGCCGCTTTTGCATTTTGAATAACGGCTCGTAATCTGGAATTGGCATCAGGATTTGGCCCACCTTCTTTAACGGCCATCACTATGTCTTTTCCAATTCTTGTAAATGTTTTGGCCATTGCAGACCAACGTTTCATTTTTCTACCTTTTCTAAATTCAAACGCTCTTCCCATCTTGTGTTATACTATGTATTTTATTATAAATTATTTTAATGTTAATCTAAAGGAGTGTATTTATCTATAAATGATTTTTGATTTTCTTCCCAGCTTTGTTTGATCACTTTTCTTTGCACATTGATTCTGGAATTCAAACTGTTGTAATTTGTAATCGAAGTATTTAATTTTTTTAATAAATCATTATACATGAGGATATCAGTTTGTGTTTTATTTTTTATTTTTGTTTTAAAAATATTATCGTAATCTGTAAAATTTTTATAATTTGTAATATATTCATTAATAGTTGGGAGCAACATTTTAATTTCATTATCATACATGGTTACAATGTTCAATACGGTTTTTTTCAGTGTACTGTCATTTTTATAATCGCCAATGTTGTTTAATTTTACTTTAGCATCTTCCACATATTTTTTGAAAATGTCAGCATTTTTACGATATTCTTCATAATTTTTACTGTCAAAATCGGAAGTCATTTGACTTTCAGTAATATTACATTTAAAAAATATAAGATATAATGATTTTGAATAATCAAAAAATTCATTAGATTCGGCAAGTTTTTTACCTACTTCAGAATTGTTTTTAATAATTTTTAGGCCATGATTTTGAGCAAATATTTTTTGCTCTTCATTTAGTTTTGCTACTTCAGCTGACATTTTCTTTTTAAAAATATTTTCGGCCTCAATATAGGTTTCCATATTTTTTAATGAAAGTGTAGAAGCAGGATATGTATTTATCAATTCACCATAATCATTTTTGATATACAATTGAATATTATTCAAATAAATTAATAATTTGTCTCTAAAAGTAACGTCTCCTTCAAAACCTCTGTCTAAATTTTTAATTTTGATTTTGATACCCTCTAAACTTCTTACAAATGAAAGTCTTTCTTTTTCAATCCGATCATGGTTTAGTGTAGCCAATGTTTTGTTCAATTGCCAAGTGTGCATGGCTACTACTTGTTGAATTTCTCCTATTCTATTCAAATAAACCGTGGGGTTTTTATAATCTTGTCCCAAACAAGATATGGTAAAGTTAATAAATAAGGCAATAAAAAGTACTACTTGTTTCATAATAAGTGTTTTTTAATTTTAAGATTAACATAACGTAACAGAACTTTAGATTTGAATTATTTTATTATTATTGACTTTCTATTATTTTTAAAAAAGGTAGTTTAACTACTTTTGCTAAAACATTGTTTTTTCTAATTTTAATAAAAATTTCATGACCTATTGTGCTATTTTGTGAGGTTACATATCCTAATCCAATGCCTTTATTCAGAGATGGCGACATTGTTCCCGAGGTTACAATTCCTATTTGATTGCCTTGTGCATCTACAATTTCATAATCATGTCTTGGAACTGCTCTTTCTTGCATTTCAAATGCAATTAACTTTTTTGAAACTCCTTGTTCTTTTTGTAATTTTAATGCTTCTGAATTGATGAATTTTTTATTAAATTTTGTAATCCATCCTAATCCTGCTTCTAATGGCGAAGTGGTGTCGTTGATGTCGTTGCCATACAAGCAAAAACCCATTTCTAATCTTAAAGTATCGCGTGCTGCTAACCCAATTGGTTTGATATTGAAAGGTTTTCCTGCCTCAAATACTTTTTTCCAAATGGTTTCTACTTCTGAATTTTTGCAATATATTTCAAATCCACCAGCTCCCGTATAACCCGTTGCCGAAATCATGATATTTTCAAATCCTGCAAAATCTGCTATTTGAAAGTGATAATAGGCAATTTGAGACAAATCAACACTCGTCAAACACTGTATGGCTTCTATGGTTTTTGGTCCTTGAATGGCCAATAATGAATAGTCGTCTGATGCGTTTACCATTTTGGCATCCATATCATTATGACTGGATATCCAATTCCAATCTTTTTCTATATTAGACGCATTTACAACCAATAAATAGGATTCATCTGCTATTTTATATACCAACAAATCATCTACTATACCGCCCGTTTCATTTGGCATACACGAATATTGTACTCGTCCGTTTGTAAGTACAGCAGCATCGTTTGAGGTAACTTTTTGAATTAAATCTAAAGCATTTTTTCCTGTTATCAAAAATTCACCCATGTGAGACACATCAAATACACCAACTCCATTTCTTACAATTTCGTGCTCTGCATTGACTCCTTCATACAATATAGGCATATTAAATCCAGCAAATGGAAGCATTTTTGCACCTAAAGCTTCATGTATAGTTGTTAAAGCAGTATTTTTCATAAATGTATCTTTATTCGTTATAGGTTGTTTTTTTATATTCACTTTTTATTGTGCCAACAGTTTTTTGTGCTATTTGGGTCCAAAAAAAACTTTTTTTTTAACTTTTCAAAAATATTATTTATTTTTAAATAAGAGGTTTTTTTTTGTTAAATTTTAAACTTTTTTTTTAATTTCAAATACCTAAAAACTAAGGTTGAATTTTTTTGCAAAATTATCGAATTTTAATCAATTATTTAAAAATATGGATTTTTTTTTTTAATAATCAATTTTAATATATTTTATTAAGAAATCATTAATCAAACACCTATTTTTGTGTGTTATAAATCTAAGAAATTTTTCAAATCGTTGTATGTTCTTATTGGTGTTTTTACTTTTTCCTTGTTCAATACGCTTTCAATTTGTTCAGGTATGTCTAACTTGGTATTTAATATGGGTTCTACAACATCTAAAAATTTGATTGGATGTGCTGTTTCTAAAAAGATTCCAATTGCTCCTTCATGATTGGGCATTTCTTTTTTCAAACCTAAATAACCTACAGCACCATGTGGTTCTGCAACATAACCTGTTTTACTATAAATGTCCTTTAAAATTTGCGCTGTTTCTAAATCATTATAGGAAAAAGATGAAAAATCTTTTGAAAATTCATTCAAATCATGTTGGTACATTTCTTGGATTCTAACAAAATTGCTTGGATTACCAACATCCATTGCATTTGACATTGTAGCTTTGGATGGCTTTGGGTTGTAAATGCCTGTGGATAAATATTCGGGCACTGTGTCGTTTATATTGGTAGCCGCAACAAAATGTTTGATTGGCAATCCTAATTTTTTGGCCATGATACCTGCACAAATATTGCCAAAATTGCCACTAGGACATGAAAAAACCATTTGCTTGCCCATAGATTTTAACTGTTTGTAAGCAAAAAAGAAGTAAAACATTTGTGGCAACCAACGTGCAATATTAATCGAATTGGCCGAAGTTAAGTTATGGTGGGCCAAGGTGTCGTCTAAAAAGGCTTTTTTTACCATGTCCTGACAATCGTCAAAAACACCTGCCACTTCTAACGCCTGAATGTTTTGTCCCAAGGTAGTCAATTGTCGTTCCTGAATGTCGCTTACTTTTCCCGAAGGATACAAAATCACTACTTTTACGCCATCTACACCCAAAAAACCACTTGCAACAGCTCCACCTGTATCGCCCGATGTGGCTACTAAAACTGTATTTTTTGAGTTGGCATTATTTTTATTAAAATAGCCTATACATCTCGACATGAATCGGGCACCAACATCTTTGAAAGCCATAGTTGGCCCATGATAGAGTTCTAATGAATAAATACCTTCTTCTACTTTTACAGTTGGAAAATCAAAACACAATGTTTCTTTGATAATTTGTTTCAAATCCATTTCAGGAATTTCGTCACCAACAAATTGCCTTATAACTTCAAAAGCTATGGTTTCGTTAGACAAATTTTCTATATTTTCAAAAAAAGTAGTCGATAATGGGGTAATTTTTTCAGGAAAATACAACCCTTTGTCTGGTGCAAGTCCTTGTATAACAGCTTCTTGAAAACTTACTTGGGCTGCTTGTCTATTTAAGCTATAATATTTCATTGTAAAAAATAATTTGTGTTAGTTGTGTTTATTCAATTATAGTAACGCCTGCCGCATTGATTTTGGATACATGAATTTCAAACGGAATGGTAGTTTTTTCAAAAATTGTTTGCATGCCATAGGCTACTTTTTGAGCCGTGTCAAATCCTTTGCTTAAGGCAAAAATTGAGGGGCCAGAGCCAGAAATACCAGCTCCTAAAGCTCCGTTATCGAGAGATAATTTTTTAACCTCTTCAAAATTTGGAATAAATTTACCTCTCAACGGTTCTACTACAACATCGTGTAATGAACGGCTAATGAGTTCATAATCAGAGGTGTACAATCCAGCAATTAATCCTCCAACATTGCCCCATTGTGTAATGGCACTTTTTAAGGAAATCATGGGTTGTAATACGGCCCTCATTTCAGAGGTTTTTAATTCTATTTGAGGATGGATGACCGTAGCCCATAACTCATTTGGACTATCTATCCGAATGACATCTAGTGGGTTATAACCCCGAACAAGGGTAAATCCACCCAAAACACATGGTGCAACATTATCGGCATGTTCGCTACCACTAGCCACTGCCTCGCCTTTCATTCCAAAATCTACCAATTGGTGTTTGGTAAACGGCCTACCCAAAAGTTCATTTATTCCAAAAACGGCTCCTGCTGCACTAGCAGAGCTACTTCCAATACCGCTTCCTGCTTTTATTTTTTTATAAATTTCAATTTCAAAACCAAAAGCTACATCTACGGCATTATAGATAGCCAATGCTGCTACTCCAGCCACATTTTTTTCTGTTTCTAGTGGCAATTGTGCCCCTTCTATTTTTGAAATTTTAATGCCCTTTGCTGTGGTTTTTCGGATAACCATTTCGTCGCCAATGTTTTCTAAACAAAGTCCTAATACATCAAACCCACATGATAAATTGGCTATGGTAGCAGGGCAAAATATTTTTATTTCATTCATAATGGAATATATTTTATAGCATGTTATATTATTATTTTATTTTTAAATCCTTCATTAATAATGTATTATACTTTATAATTACATTAATTATGTTGCATTTATAAATAAAATACCATACTAATTGATTGATATAACGATTTTCTATTTCATAAATTAGGAATAGAAAACCATTATTTTTTACTTACATATTTTTATTCTGCAAAAAAAAACAAATTTTTTCAAAAAACACAATATTATATTTAAAATTAATTTGTAATTTTTCTTACGTAAAATATTGTGTTTTTGGATGTTAATTTTTTCTAATATACTATTTTTACAATTTTTTATTACCTTATCTATTACCAATTCTAATGACATCTGCAAATATTCCAGATGCCGTAACGGCTGCCCCAGCTCCAGCTCCTTTTATCAACAAAGGTTGTTCGACATAACGGTCTGTAAAAAATAACACAATATTGTCTTTGCCTTCCAAATTATAAAATGGATGATCTGAAGGTATTAATTGTAATCCGACATTTGCTTTTCCGTTTTCAAATTGGGCTACATACTTTAATCGACAGTTTTTTGAAACAGCATTTTTATAAATATTTTGAAAATGCTCGTTATTTTTTATTAATGTTTCAAAAAATTGTTCATTTGAGGTAGTTGCTAAACATTCTTGTGGAATAAACGATTCGTTTGCAATGTCTTCAATTTCCATTTGATAACCACTTTCTCTAATTAAAATTAGAATTTTTCGGGCCACATCTACTCCGCTCAAATCAATTTTTGGATCGGGCTCTGTAAAACCCTGAACACCAGCTTCTTTTACAACTTCATGAAATGGGTTATTCTCATTAAAATGATTAAAGATAAAATTCAAACTTCCCGACAATACTGCCTGAATCTTGTGTACTTTATCGCCCGAAGCTATCAAGTTTTTTAGTGTATCTATTATTGGTAAACCTGCACCCACATTGGTTTCAAACAAAAATGGGGCATTAAATTTTCGAGACAATGTTTTGAGTTCGTTGTAGTTTTGATATTGAGACGAACAAGCAATTTTATTGCAAGTAACTACAGCAATATTTTTTTTCAAATAATCCTTATAGGTTTGAGCTATGGCAGCATTGGCAGTAATGTCCACAAAAATACTGTTTCTAAAGTTCAAGTTTTTTACTCGTTCAATAAATACTTCTTGATTTGCTATTTCGCCTTTTTGTAAACTATTTTGCCAATCTTTTAAAGCAATACCTTCTTCGTCAAAAAGCATTTTTCGAGAATTTGACAAGGCAATAACTCTCAAATTAATTCTAAGATTTTCTTTTAAAAATTTCTTTTGTTGTCTTATTTGTTCTATAAATTTTTCACCAACATTGCCAACTCCCATCACAAAAAGGTTTAATTGTTTGGCATTATCTTCAAAAAAAGTTTCATGGATTGCGTTTAGTGCTTTTTTTACATCTTTTTCCTCAATTACAACAGAGATATTTCTTTCAGAAGCTCCTTGTGCAATGGCTCTAATGTTTACATTATTTTTGCCAAGAGTGCTAAACATTTTGCCACTAATACCTTGATGGTTTTTCATGTTTTCGCCAACAAGTGCCATGATACATAAATTTTGTTCTACCAAACAAGGGTTGATTTTATGTTGGTTGATTTCAATTTCAAAGGCTTTATTGATGGCTATTTCGGCTTTTTGAGCATCATTATTTAAAATTCCAATACAAATAGAATGTTCTGAAGACGCTTGAGTAATAAAAATGACATTTACATTTTCATGGGACAAAACTTCAAATAAACGTTTAGACGAGCCAGAAACTCCAATCATTCCTGGGCCTTCCAAAGTTAATAAACTGATGCCATCTATGTGCGAAATTCCTTTAATTGGATTTTCATTTTCTGCAGCTTTCAAAGTAATTAATGTTCCAGCAGCTTCTGGATCGAAAGTGTTTTTAATCCAAATTGGAATGTTTTTTTTCAAAACAGGCTGAATAGTTGGCGGATACAAGACTTTGGCCCCAAAATGTGATAATTCCATAGCTTCTTGATAGGAAATGGTATCGATGGGTTTGGCTTGCTTGACTATTTTTGGATTGGCAGTAAACATACCATTTACATCTGTCCAAATTTCTAATTCAGCAGCATGTATGGCACCCGCTATGATGGCTGCGGTATAATCTGAACCTCCTCTGCCTAAAGTTGTTGCAAATCCATCTACAGACGAGGCAATAAAACCGGGCATTAAAGTAATGTTAGCATTTGATTCCTTAAAATAGGATGCTATTAATGGATTTGTAATGTCAAAATCAACGGCTGCTTTACCAAAATGGTTGTTGGTTTTTATAAGCTCGCGACTGTCTTTGAAAGTGGCATTATTTTGACGTTGTTGTAATGATTTTGCAATGATTTGAGATGAAAATAATTCGCCAAATCCTAAAATTGTATCCGCTGTTTTAGCAGATAATTCACCAAGGAGGTAACAACCGTCTAAAAGGGTTTTAAGATGTGATATGTTATTTTGAATGAGCTCTAATAGCGCTTGTTGTGCCTCTTTGTCAATCAAATTCAAAATGGCTTCTTGGTGTTTTTGTAAAATTTGTTCTACAATTTTTTCGTAATCTTTATTATTAGCAGAGGCCAATTGTGCCGATTGTACTAACAAGTCTGTAACACCACTTAAAGCAGAAACTACTACGACCAATCGGTCATTTTCCGATTTTTTTTCTACAATATCAAGGGCTAAATTTATATTTGTTGCGTTTGCTACGGATGTACCGCCAAATTTTAAAACTTTCATTTTATTTTTTTATATAAAGGATTTATTAAGTATATCATACTGTCGAATTGATTTTTTCGTTTGTTGAAAAAATACATAAAATGGATTATATGATGAATTTATACCCCTAATGGGGTAATAATAATTGTTGTAGCAATAATGGCAACCAAAATAGTGGCTGCATTATAAGAAGTAAAAAAGTTGCTACAAAAGTTCATTTCTAGGATATCAAAATTGATGAAGCAAAAATAGGGTTTAATTTTTGTTTTCAAAAACTTTCACTTTACTTTTGCGAATATATTAAAATTGATTGGTTATAAAGTAGTTATTTTAAGTTTATGTAAATTTAACTCCTTAATAAATATAGAAATCGAAAATATTTTTAAATATAATTAACATATTATTTGTTTATTTGGATAGATTTATGGAATTTTGGACTTTAATTCAATCAAAAAAATGGACAACACACATTATATTTCATCCGAAATACTAACGCTTCAAACAATTCAGGATCTGGTATTGGAATCAAAAAAAATAGCATTGTCTGAAGAGGCCGCTTTTCAAATAAAAAAGTGTAGAACCTACTTGGACGAAAAAATGGCTCAAAATACAGCCCCAATTTATGGGATCAACACGGGTTTTGGTTCGTTGTGTAATGTGAAAATTTCAGAAGAAAATTTAACAAAATTACAAGAAAATTTAGTTAAATCACATGCTTGTGGCACGGGAGATCCTGTTCCAACTGAAATTGTTAAAATCATGTTGTTTTTAAAAATTCAATCCTTAAGTTATGGACATTCGGGGGTGCAGCTTCAAACCGTTGAAAGATTAATTGATTTTTATAATCATGATATTTTGCCCGTAATTTATACCCTTGGTTCACTTGGTGCCTCTGGCGATTTGGCTCCTTTGGCTCATTTAGCATTACCACTTTTGGGCGAAGGCGAAGTGGTTTTTCAAGGTCAAAAAACACCAGCTGCCACGGTGTTGCATCATTTTGGTTGGCAACCTATTGTTTTGCAATCAAAAGAAGGGTTGGCTTTGTTAAACGGGACCCAATTTATGAGTGCTTATGGTATATATTTAACTTTAAAGTCAATAAAAATGGCTTATTTGGCCGATTTGATTGGCACGATTTCCCTTGAAGCTTTTGACGGACGAATAGACCCTTTCAATGAATTGATCCATTTGGTTAGGCCACATAAAGGACAAATTGTTACGGCAAACCGTATCCTTGCATTTTTAGAAGGAAGTGAGATAATTGCTCAAGAGAAAAATCATGTCCAAGATCCATATTCTTTTAGATGTATGCCCCAAGTACATGGAGCTTCAAAAGATGTAGTTGATTATTGTAAGAAAGTTTTTAAAACGGAGATTAACGCTGTTACAGACAATCCAAACATTTTTGTCGATCAGGATCAAATTATTTCAGGAGGCAATTTTCATGGACAACCATTGGCTTTAGCACTTGATTTTTTGGCTATTGCATTGTCTGAATTAGGAAGTATTTCTGAAAGACGAATATTTCAATTAGTGTCTGGATTAAGAGGTTTGCCTTCTTTTCTTGTAAGTAATCCTGGATTAAATTCAGGGTTTATGATTCCGCAATATACCGCTGCAAGCATTGCAAGTCAAAACAAACAATTGGCAACTCCAGCCAGTATAGACAGTATTGTATCGTCAAACGGGCAGGAAGACCACGTGAGTATGGGGGCAAATGCTGCCACCAAGGCTTTCAAAATCATGCAAAATTTAGAACGAATTTTAGCCATCGAATTGATGAACGCTTCTCAGGCTCTGACTTTTAGACACCCTTTAAAATCGTCTGGTTTTATTGAAATGTTTGTAAAATCATTTAGAGAAGTTGTGCCAATTGTTGAGCAAGATAGGATATTGCATTATGATATTGAAAATGCAATAGCTTTTTTGAATAGTTTTCAAATAGATGATTTGGATTTGTAAAATGGAAATTTTTTAAGAAAATTTACACATAAAAAACGCACTCGATTACGTTATGGTATCGAAAAGGACATTGCTATATGTATATGTAAGTTTATTTTAATTAAAATTAATGTAAGTATTTACGTGATTAATTTCTATTATAACATTGCAAACGGAAACTATATCTATAGAGGCCATATCAAAATATTAAAACGGGAATAAAGTGCTATTGGCATCGAAAGTGGAACTTTGGATGTCCTGTAGGAAGCAATTTATTTTGTCAAATATTTTAAAATATAATTTATAATGTTTTTATTAAATACAATAATTATTTATTAATTTAAAAATAAAACACTATTTTCTTAATATTTTATCCAATGATTTTCCTTTGGCTAATTCATCAACAAGTTTATCTAAATACCGAACTTTTTGAACTAATGGGCTTGCAATGTCTTCTATTTTATAGCCACAAATAACCCCTTTGATAAGTTTTGCATTTGGATTTAGCACTGCATGATCAAAAAAAGTTTCAAAATTAATGTTGTTTTTTACGTGCTGTTGTATGCTATTTTCATCAAAACCAGTAAGCCAAGTAATGATGTGGTCCAAGTCTTTTTTGGTTTGGTTTTTCTTTTCAATTTTTGCTACATATAGCGGATAAACTTTTGCAAATGTCATTTTTGCTATGCGTTCTTCTTGTTTTTTTAAATCAACCATATTTTTTTATTTAATATATTTCTAATGTATTAATAAATTTTAGATCACTTTTATGGTGAAAATATAAAAATTTATTTTAGTCTAAATCATATCTAAAGTGATAAATTATTAACTAATAATGATAAAAAAATTAAGTTTTTTCATCATATTAAGCTGTTACTTATTGTTTTTTTGTAATAATTTGTTAATCAAAACAATTTGGCCTAAATGATAATAACTATGCTCTATAACCCCTTCAATATTTCGGATCATACTTCCATATTGATCGTCAAAAAATGGTTGTTCAAATACACTTTCATCTAAATTTTCAACTAAAACGGAAAATTTTTCGGCATGATCTAAAAATATTCTTATCATATTATTCCAATCAGCATCAGATTGTATGGGCGGACAATCAAAACTAAAAGCATCGCTGATTTCAATTTTTCCGCTGTCAAATGCATTTAACAATCCTTCTAAATAATAATTAATATGAAATATTAATGCCGCAATGGTATTGAAATTGTCTAATTTTTGTGTTGCCTGTTGCCAATTGGTATGTTCCAATTGCGATTTAAAATTGGTATTGGCTATCCAATGTCCGTCTAAATAAACCGCTCGAAGTCGATCTGATAAATAGGTACTTAATTTCATCTTTTTTGTATAAATTATATTATAAATAAATAAATTTATGGTTTAATTATTTAATTTTTTGTATTGTAAATTATTAACATAATGTTGTTTTTTACTTTTTTAAACACATATTATTCAAATTATTTGGTATGAAAAATATATTTAATTAATAAATTGATATTTTTTTTAAACAAAATTACAAATAATGTCTTAATTAAAAAAAAGGATAGGGTCTTTTGAAATCATGCTAAAGATTAAAAAAAGCGTCTATACAGGAAAAAAATAAAAATTTTATTTTAAATGTCCTTTGCTATTGAATTATTTGTTTTAAAAAATTGAAATATTATATAATTTTTAATAATTTTGCAATATACCCACCGAGGTCTTGTATTTTGAATTAAAATTTATAAACTATGAACTTTAAAAAAATAGTATTTGTATGTATTTTATTAATATTAAATTTTATTAATATTTCTTATTCACAAGAAAAGAATTTAAAAAATATCAAAAAACTTACTTTTGGTGGCGATAATGCAGAAGCGTATTTTAGCCCGGATAGTCAAAAACTAACCCTACAAGTTACCAATACTACAATTGGAGCTGTTTGTGATCAAATTTATTTACTGGATTTACAACAAAAAAACCTTAATACCAATAGTTTGCAACGCATTTCAAACGGCAAAGGAAGGACTACTTGTTCTTATTTTATGCCCGATGGCAAACATATATTATATGCTTCTACCCACGGAGTTTCAGAGCAATGTCCTGCACCACCAAAGGCTAAAGATGGTAAATACCTTTGGGCTGTATATCCTGAATTTGATATTTATATTGCTGATTTACAAGGAAATATAGTTAAACAATTGACCAACTCTCCAGGATATGATGCGGAAGCTGTGGTGTCGCCCGATGGAAAAAAAATAGCATTTACAAGCATTAGAAGTGGTGATTTGGAATTATGGACCATGAATATTGATGGATCAAATTTAAAACAAATCACAAACGGTTTAGGATACGATGGAGGCAGTTTTTTTTCGCATGATAGTAAAAAACTCGTTTTTAGATCATCAAGACCCAAAACAACCCAAGAAATAGAAGAGTATAAATCGTTGTTGAGCGAAAATGTAGTAGCACCTACAGAAATGGAAATTTATACTTGTAATGTTGATGGCTCTGATTTGAAGCAAATTACACATTTAGGCAAAGCCAATTGGGCTCCATTTTTTCATCCATCAGACAAAAAAATAATATTTTCTTCCAACCATCATGCCACAAGAGGTTATGATTTTCAGTTGTATATGATAGACACAAATGGCGAAAATTTAAAACAAATTACTTTTGAAAGCGAGTTTAATGCCTTTCCTATGTTTTCGCCCGATGGTAAAAAGTTGGTATTTTCGAGCAATAGACAACAAGACAAACCCAGAGAAACCAACGTTTTTATTGCAGATTGGGTAGAAACAGACGTTATGGAACAAGTAAATAGCACAAATGTAAAATCACACATCAGTTATTTAGCTTCCGACGCCTTGAAGGGAAGATTGACGGGGTCGAAGGAAGAAGCAATTGCGGCACAATATTTAGCAAAAGAGTTTAAAAAAATAGGTTTAAAACCATTGAAAGACAAGTCTTATAGTCAAAAATTTCATTATAAGTTCAATACAAATCCACACGACACATCAGTATCAAATGGTCAAGAAATTATAGGACAAAATGTCATAGGCTATTTAGACAATCATGCCTCCAAAACAATTATCATTGGAGCACATTATGATCATTTAGGTTTAAATGAACACCATCATTCTACCAAAGCCAATTCAGAAGGCGAAATTCACAACGGGGCAGATGACAATGCGTCTGGAGTAGCTGGAGTTTTGGAATTGGCCAGAATACTAGCTTCCAATGCTACTCAAGAACAAGCCAATTTTGTATTTGTTTTATTTTCTGGAGAAGAAGACGGGTTGATGGGTTCTAAACATTTTGCGGAACAAGTTAAAAATAATTATCCAAATTGTGTTTCGATGCTTAATTTGGACATGATTGGAAGGCTTAATGCTAAAAAAGAACTTACAATTGGAGGAACGGGTACTAGTCCTTTGTATAAAAGTATAATCGAAAAAAATAAACCAGCGGGATTTCATATCACTTTAGACGAAAGCGGCGTAGGGCCATCAGATCATACCTCTTTTTATCTGAAGGATATTCCAGTTTTATTTTTCTTTACGGGTACTCATGAAGACTATCACAAGCCAAGTGACGACGAAGACAAAATCAATTATTTTGGGGTATCGACTATTATCGACTATGTTTTTAGAATTTCGGATATGTTAGCAAATACACCTGAAATTCCATTTACTAAAACGAAATTAAATGCAGGAAAAACAACCGCAAAATATAAAGTAACACTAGGCGTTATGCCAGATTATACAGACCATGGCGATGGACTTCATATAGACGGGGTTACAGATGGCAGACCTGCCCAATTGGCAGGTATTTTGACTGGAGATGTCATTACAAAAATAGGTACTTGCGAAATAAAAGAAGTATATAGTTATATGGAATGTTTGGCATTATATAATGCAGGAGATGAAGTAAGTGTTACTGTTAAAAGAGGTATAGAAATAAAAACTTTTCTTGTAAAATTTTAATTTAATTAAGTTTTTTTTAAATTAAAATAGCATACACAATTTTATTAATCAAACAGTTTTTAGTAATACAAATTTGGGAAAATTCAAAATATTAAAAGATAGAAAGCAAAAGCATGTTTGAATAAGGAATGGTTTTTGTATATTTGTCTTAAATTAAATCAAATCACATCAAGAAATAAATTATCATGGATGAAAACTTTTCGCCTAGAGTAAAAGACGTTATTGAAATTAGTCAAAGTGAAGCTTTACGCTTGCGTCATGATTTTGTTGGAACAGAACATTTCATGCTTGGAATATTGCATATTGGAGCAGGAAAAGCGGTTGAAATTTTAAAAAATTTAGATGTTGATTTAGAAATTTTAAAACATAAGTTTGAAATTTTAAGTCCGGCAAATCCAATTTTTGAAACAAATTTGAATAAAAAATTACACTTAACCCGCCAGGCCGAGCGTGCTTTGAAAACTACCTATTTAGAAGCAAAAGTTTTTCAGAGTTCATCCATCAATACAGCCCATTTATTGTTATGTATTTTAAGAAATGATGGAGATGCCACCACAAAATTACTCAATCGAATGAATATCGATTATGATGCAGCAAAAGAACAATATATCAATATGACCCCAAAACAAGAAGAATTTTTAGAAAATTTACCTCAAAATGATGCTTTTGGCGACAACATTGGAAACGATGACAACAGCCGTGAAGCTAATTTTAATAATCCAGTATCTAGAACCAATAAAAAATCGAAAACCCCTGTTTTAGATAATTTTGGAAGAGATTTAACCGAAATGGCAGAAGATGGCAAATTAGACCCAGTTGTTGGTCGTGAAAAAGAAATCGAAAGAGTGTCTCAAATTTTAAGCCGTCGTAAAAAAAACAACCCGTTATTGATTGGTGAACCTGGAGTAGGTAAATCTGCAATTGCCGAAGGTTTGGCATTGCGAATTATTCAAAAAAAGGTATCTCGAATTTTGTTCAACAAGCGTGTAGTAACACTAGATTTGGCAACACTTGTAGCAGGAACAAAATACCGAGGCCAATTTGAAGAGCGTATGAAAGCAGTAATGAACGAACTTGAAAAAAATGATGATATTATTTTGTTTATAGACGAAATTCATACCATTGTTGGAGCTGGTGGAGCCGCAGGATCATTGGATGCTTCTAATATGTTTAAACCTGCTTTGGCTCGTGGCGAAATTCAATGTATTGGTGCTACTACCCTTGATGAATACCGACAATATATTGAAAAAGATGGTGCTTTGGAAAGACGTTTTCAAAAAGTAATTGTAGAACCTACAACTGTGCCAGAAACGATTACAATATTGAACAACATCAAAAACAAATACGAAGACCACCACAATGTAACTTATACGTCTGAAGCTATCGAAGCATGTGTAAAATTAACAGACCGTTATATGTCTGAAAGGTTTTTGCCAGACAAAGCGATTGATGCACTAGACGAGGCAGGATCGAGAGTGCACATAACAAACATAGAAGTGCCAAAACAAATAATTGATTTTGAACGTCAATTAGAAGACATCAAGGTATTGAAAAATGAAGTCGTGAAAAAACAGAAGTATGAAGAAGCAGCACGATTGAGAGACGACGAAAAAAGAATTGAAAAAGAATTGGCTATTGCTCAAGAACAATGGGAAACGGATGCCAAAAATAATAAAATTGTAGTTACAGAAGATAATGTAGCAGATGTAGTATCCATGATGACAGGTATTCCTGTAAACAGAATAGCCCAAACAGAAAGTAACAAATTAGCCAAATTACCAGAACTCATACAAGGTAAGGTAATTGGACAGGATGATGCTGTCATGAAAATTGCACGGTCTATTCAACGCAATAGAGCAGGACTTAAAGACCCAAACAAACCCATTGGATCGTTCATCTTTTTAGGACAAACAGGTGTTGGAAAAACACAATTGGCCAAAGTGATTGCCCGTGAATTATTTGATGCAGACGATGCTTTAATCAGAATCGATATGAGCGAATATATGGAAAAATTTGCCATCTCTCGATTAATTGGTGCTCCTCCAGGCTATGTTGGCTATGAAGAAGGTGGTCAATTGACAGAAAAAGTGAGAAGAAAACCATATTGTGTAGTACTTTTGGACGAAATTGAAAAAGCCCATCCAGATGTGTTTAATATGATGCTCCAAGTACTCGATGATGGATATTTGACCGACAGTTTAGGGCGAAAAATTGATTTTAGAAATACCATTATTATCATGACTTCTAATATTGGTGCCAGACAATTGAAAGATTTTGGACAAGGCGTTGGTTTTGGTACGGCAGCCAAAATTTCACAAGCCGATGACAATTCTAAAAGCATCATAGAAAATGCACTAAAAAAAGCATTTGCACCTGAATTTTTAAATAGAATAGACGATGTCATTGTTTTTAACGCATTGGAAAAACATGATATAGATAAAATAATAGATATTGAATTGTCCAAATTATATGCTCGAATCAAAGATTTAGGCTATCAATTAACGCTGTCTGACAAAGCCAAGTCCTATATTGCCGAAAAAGGTTTTGACAAACAGTTTGGGGCCAGACCGCTTAAAAGAGCCATTCAAAAATATGTAGAAGACGCATTAGCTGAAGAAATCATTACCTCAAAAATAGACAGTGGCGACGACATTTTTATGGATTTAGACGAAGCCAATCAAACTTTGTTTGTTCAGGTACAAAAAGCAGAAGAACCTACTAATTAGTAGGTTTTTTGCTCAATAATCTTTACATAAATTTTTATTTTCATATTTATAATACTAAATTTGCCTTTTTAAAAAAAACAATAAACAATTAGCAATGGAAAACGGAATATATGCTAAATTCAACACTTCAAAAGGAAGTATTTTAGTAAAACTTACACATGATCTAACACCAGGAACAGTAGGCAATTTTGTTGCTTTGGCCGAAGGTAATTTAGAAAATAGCATCAAACCACAAGGTACAAAATATTATGATGGATTGAAATTTCATAGAGTCATTCCTGATTTTATGATTCAAGGCGGATGCCCTCAAGGTACTGGAACAGGCGGTCCTGGATACAAATTTGATGACGAATTTCATCTTACTTTGAAACACGATCAACCAGGTGTTTTGTCTATGGCAAATGCAGGCCCTGGCACCAATGGGTCTCAATTTTTTATAACCCATGTAGCAACACCTTGGTTAGATAACAAACATACCGTTTTTGGTCATGTAGTTGAAGGTCAGGATATTGTAGATGCAATTGCACAAGGTGATGTGTTGGAACAATTAGAAATTATTCGTCAAGGCGACGATGCCCAAAAGTGGAATGCTGTGGAAGCTTTTAGAGTTTTTGAAGGATCAAGAGCTAAAAGAGAAGCCCAATTGAGAGCAGAGGCTGAGGCTAAAATGGAAAAATTAGCCGCAGGTTTTGAAAAAACAGCAAGTGGTTTACGTTATCAAATGATTCAAAAAGGCTCTGGAAAAAAAGCCGAAAATGGCAAAACGGTTTCTGTTCATTATGCAGGTCAATTAGAAGACGGTAAAGTATTTGACAGTTCATATACTCGCAAAAAACCAATTGAATTTCCGCTGGGACGTGGACATGTTATTGAAGGTTGGGACGAAGGTATTGCCTTGTTGCAAGTTGGCGATAAAGCCCGATTTGTAATTCCTTCTCACCTTGGCTATGGTGCCAATGGAGCAGGGGGGGTAATTCCTCCAAATGCTACCCTTATTTTTGATGTAGAATTAATGGATGTTAAATAATAAATGTTGCTTATAAAACCTAATCATTTCTTGATTAGGTTTTTTTAGCTATATTTTAATTAAACTAACAAATAGCATTAATATTTTTTGAGCGTTGCCACAAGGGTCGGGCTATTCGTTCCAATCAACGTTCATTGAACTCCACAAGAAATGAAATATTGTGAAATAATCTTTTTTGAGGCAGAAAAAGCCTCAAAAAAGGATTTCCATTGCTATCCCTAACGCAAAAACACTGCTATAATGGAACTAACCTTTATCATTATAATAGGAGTGAAGCTTGAAGTCTTATAAATTAATTAACAATACCATTAAATTTTAATGTTGTTTGGTAAAATGAAATAAAGTAATGATTGTACTTAATATTTGTCAATTTTTAAAATTTTGACAAATATTACTGATGTAAATTAATGCTTAACCAAACGACATTGCTATATGAATGTTAAAATATTAAAATCAAATATATATATATGAAATTTATTAAAATAGTATTTTTACTTACGGTAATATTATTTTCATTTGAAGCATTTTCACAAGAAAAATATACCCTAAGTGGTATTGTTGCCGATGCTCAAAATAACGAAACTTTGATTGGTGTAAATGTAGTGGTCAATGCAAAATCTACTGCTGTTACCAACGAATATGGGTTTTACTCGATAACATTGCCCAAAGGAACATACAAAATAAGTATAAGTGCTATTGGCTATCAAACGATAGAGCAACAAATTGAGCTTACTCAAAACATCAAAAAGAATGTTGCATTGTTGCCAAGCGAAGAGGTTTTGAAAGAAGTAGTAGTTGCTGAAAAAACATCCACCAACACTCGAAAACCCGAAATGAGTGTCAATAAACTGACTATTGCAAACATCAAAAAAATGCCCGTGGTTATGGGCGAAGTAGATGTAATCAAATCATTATTGTTTTTGCCTGGTGTAACCAATGCGGGCGAGGGAGCCTCTGGATTTAATGTTAGGGGTGGGGGAGCAGATCAAAATTTAATCCTGCTAGACGAAGCAACCATCTATAATTCATCACATGTTTTTGGATTTTTTTCTGTTTTTAACCCTGATGCCATAAAGGATTTAAAATTGTATAAAGGAGGAATTCCTGCCCGTTTTGGCGGCAGAGCCTCGGCCGTTTTGGATATTTATCAAAAAGATGGCAACAGCAAAAAGTTTGAAATGAATGGAGGTATTGGCCTGATTACCAGTAGATTATTAGCCGAAGGCCCCATAGTAAAAGACAAAGGTTCTTTTTTAATTGGAGGTAGAGCGTCGTATGCACATTTGTTTTTGAAATTAGCAAACAATAAAAATGTAGCCTATTTTTATGATTTGAACACCAAATTAAATTACAAACTCGACAAAAACAACAGTTTGTATTTATCGGGCTACTTTGGTCGTGATGTTTTTTCGTTAAATCAATCATTTACAAATACTTATGGGAATGCTACTTTAAATTTGAGATGGAACCATTTATTTAATGATAAATTATTTTCAAATCTATCATTAATTTATAGTGATTATTATTATGGTTTAATACTAGATTTTATTGGATTCAATTGGGATTCTGGCATCAAAAATGTAAATGTTAAATACGATTTTAAATATTATTTATCAAATAAAACCAAATTTAATTTTGGAGCCAATGCTATTTATTATCATT
The DNA here is from genome assembly GCF_002217205.1 of Flavobacterium branchiophilum NBRC 15030 = ATCC 35035. Lineage (GTDB taxonomy): Bacteria > Bacteroidota > Bacteroidia > Flavobacteriales > Flavobacteriaceae > Flavobacterium > Flavobacterium branchiophilum. The sequence goes on from NZ_MUGT01000006.1 coordinate 29,710, forward strand.
TTAATCCAGGAACAATTGCTCCATCTGGCAGCAATTCGTTTATTAATTTCAGACAATTAGACAAAAAATACGCATTAGAACCAGCGGTATATTTTGATGCAGAGCAAAAAATCAATTCAAAGTTAGCCATTCAGTATGGATTACGCTATAGTATGTTTTATAGAATTGGTGCTTCCAAAGAAAATATTTACGCAAACGACAATCCTGTATTATATGATGCTAATTTGAAAATTTATCAAAAAGCAACTCCAATTGGTTCACAGGATTTTAGCAACAATCAAATCATGGCTTCTTTTAACAATTTAGAACCCCGATTTGCTGCTGCTTATGAAATCAACGACAACGAATCTGTTAAAGCAAGTTATAATAGAATGGTGCAATACTTACAACTGATTTCCAATACAGCATCGCCAACACCGCTAGATGTTTGGACACCAAGCGACCGTTATATACAGCCGCAACTAGCAGATCAAGTGGCAATTGGGTATTTCAAAAATTTTAAGGACGATGCTTATTCACTTGAGTTAGAAACTTTTTATAAGAAAATTAAAAATAGAATTGATTATATAGATGGTGCCGACTTGGTAGCAAATGAGGCATTAGAACAAGTGATTTTGAATGGTAAAATGCGATCTTATGGTTTGGAATTTTTAATACGAAAAAACACCGGTAAATTAAATGGTTGGTTGGCATATACTATATCAAAATCAGAACAACAAACTCCAGGAAGAACGGCAAGCGAAATAGGAATCAACATCGGCAATTGGTACAAATCAGCTTATGATAAACTGCATAATTTGGCTGTAACAGCTTCGTATAATTGGAACAAGAAATGGACTTTTGGTGCCAATTTTACATTGCAAAGCGGACAACCCGTAACCTATCCAAATGGACAATACCAATTTCAAGGCATTGTAGTGCCTAGTTATGGTGCCAGAAACGAAAATAGATTGCCTGCTTACCACCATTTGGATCTATCGGCTACACTCACTCCAAAATCGGCTAGTGTAAATATATGGAAAAGCGAATGGGTTTTTAGTATTTATAACGTATATGGACGAAAAAATACAGCTTCGATGAGTTTTAATCAAAATAGTGAAACCGGCAATAACGAGGCTGTAAGACTTTCTATTTTTGGAATTGTACCTTCTGTTTCGTATAATTTTAAATTTTAATTATTACTTTAATTATACCTTAAATTAGGATGATAAATATAAAAAAATAAGAATATTTTGTTTTAAATAAAATAATAATAAATATCATTAATTATGAAAAAAATATTTCTAAAAACGAGCATTTTGTTCAGTTTGTTTTGGTTGATTGGATGCCAAGATGTTGTTGATGTCAAATTGGATACTGCCACTCCAAAATTAGTAGTTGATGCTGTTATCAAGTGGCAAAAAGGCACTTCAGGAGCTACTCAAATGATTAAATTATCTACAACAAATGATTATTATAGCAATATTGTCCCTGTAGTTTCGGGAGCTACGGTGTATATAACTACAAGCAATGGAACAACCTTTAACTTTATTGAAACAAATGCTAATACGGGTGTGTATATATGTAATAATTTTGCACCAATTATAAATCAAAATTATCAATTGCATATCCTATATAAAGGCGAAACTTATTCTGCATCAGACAGGTTGATGGCAGCACCAAGTTTTAATACTAATGTAGAACAAATAGAAGTACCGGGATTTGGAGGTACAAATGTTATTCAAGTGAAATGTTTTTTTCAAGACAATCCTCTTGAAAATAATTATTATTTGACGGGCGTCAAACAAGATATTAAAGTAACAACGGATTATAGAGCCATAGACGACAAATTTTTTCAAGGCAATCAAATGTTTCGTTTTTATACCGATAAAGATTTGAAAACAGGCTCCATTTTGCAATACAGTTTGCAAGGTATTTCATTAGAATATTATAATTATATGAATAAATTGATAGAAGTTTCGGGTTCAAGTGGTGGTAGCCCTTTTAGTACACCTCCTGCTACTTTGAGGGGTAATATTACAAATCAAACCAACGAGTCAAACTATCCTTTAGGCTATTTTGCCTTGGGCGAAACTGATAATTTAACCTATACGGTTCAATAAAGTGATTTTTTTTATCAATATTTAACCTTTTTTTAAACTCTGAATTAATATTAATACATGTCCTCACACCACATCATCAAAGACGATCAAGAACCTGCATTAATCATTGCAAATGGGGCTTCGTGTAGTATGGAGTTGTTAGCACAATTATTAGAATGGTCGCCCAAAGTTATTGTGCTAGATGCTGCAATTGAGAGAGTTTTGAGTTTAGGTATAAAAATTGATGTATTATTAGGAGATTTTGATAGAAATTTTGACGCTAATTATTACCAAAATTTACAAGATAATATTACAATAATTTCAACACCTGATCAAAATAAAACCGATTTAGAAAAAGCATTTGACTATTTGATAGCAGCACAATTTACGGCTGTAAATGTGGTTTGGGCAACAGGTAAAAGAGCAGATCATAATTTTACAAATATATCTAATATTGTAAGGTATAGAGAATATCTTAAAATTGTGATTTTGGACGATTATTCCAAAATATTTTTATTGCCCAAACAGTTTAAAAAATGGTATCCCAAAGACAGCATTATTTCATTAATTCCCATTGGAGTTGTAAAAGGAATTCATACACAAAATTTATTTTATTCCCTTCAAGACGACACGCTAATTTTAGGCTATCGGGCAGGAAATAGCAATCATGTAGCATCAGATGGCATCGTAACCATCAGTCATTCCGAAGGAGATTTACTCTTGATGGAATGTACTGATTGATAAAAAGAATGTTAATTTTTTCATACAAATTCAATTCATTGACAAATTCATTCCTTTTCGTATTACATTTGCAAAAAATATTTAACTAATGACAAACAAATTTACAGCCTTACAACAAAAGCTATCAATTCCACAAAAAATAAGTATAATACCACATCGCAACCCAGATGGCGATGCCATGGGATCTACATTGGCCATGTATCATTTTTTAAAAAAATGGGGACACGACGTATATTTGATTGCTCCAAACCGTTTTCCTGATTTTTTAGCCTGGATGCCTGGTGCAGATGCGGTACTGATTTATGAAGAAAACAAAGAATTTACTTCAAATATATTAAATACTTCGGATGTTATATTTACGTTAGATTTTAATGCGTTTCACCGAACGGGCGATATGGAACAGGTTTTGAAAACATTACAAGCCGTTTTTGTAATGATAGACCACCACCAAACACCAGATGACTATGCTGAATTTACATTTTCGGATACCAGTAAAGGTTCTACGTGCGAAATGGTGTATGATTTTATTGTAGGTTTAAATCAAAAACATTTTTTAGATCAAATTATAGCTACATGTATTTATACTGGCATTTTGACAGATTCTGGCGGTTTTAAATTTCCAAAAACTACGGGTCGGACACATCAAATTGTAGCAGAATTGATAGATTTAGGTGCAGACAATACACAAATTCCGGTACTATTATTTGATAACAATTCGTATGATAGACTACAATTATTAGGTAGAGCTTTGCAAAAAATGATTGTTTTGCCAGAGCTAAAAACAGCTTATTTTGTACTTTCACATCAAGATTTGAAAGCCTTTAATTATGTAAAAGGAGATACAGAAGGCATTGTCAATTATGGTTTGTCTATCAAAGGCATACATTTTTCGGCCATTTTTATAGAACAACAAGACGAAAGTTTGATAAAAATTTCATTTAGAAGTCAAGGTAGTTTTGATGTCAATCAATTTGCTCGACAATATTTTGATGGTGGCGGGCACATCAATGCTGCAGGTGGCAAATCGGTACTTCCATTAAACGAAACCATCCAACGATTTATAGCTATTGTTCAAAATATGTAATTTGCCAGATTCATTTTTGTAAATTTCATTTCAAAAGTGTATTTTTGTTCTGTTGAAGTTGAAATCAATAATCAAAAATGGGATTTATAATGTTGTTACACTAGCAAAAAAAGCGTTTAAATGTATGATACAGAATACCCTTTATAAATAAAATAAAAAAAAGATGAGTTTAAAAAAAGTCCTAATTTGTGCCATAACTAGTTGTTTATTTATCAATTGTTCCCAACAGCAGCAGGCCAGAAAACCCGTATCGCAATCGTCTGGAACTTTTATGAAAGAATCCGCAGAACGAAACAAAAAGTTAATTGCTCAAGAAGAAAGTGCCATTGCCCAACTGATAAAAGCCGATACAGCATCTCATTACATAGCCTCTTCAAAAGGGTATTGGTATGCTTATGAAAATCAAAATACAAAGGATACTCTCAAGCCAAAAAGGGGTAATGTTGCTATTTTTGATTATGAAATTAAACAATTGAATGGGGCAGTTATTTATTCTAAAAACGAATTACAAACCCAAAATTATCTTGTGGATAAACAAAATATCATGATGGGACTTCGAGACGGAATCAAATTAATGCACAAAAACGAAACGGTTAAATTTATTTTTCCATCACATATTGCTTTTGGATACCATGGCGATAATCATAAAATTGGTAGTAATCAGCCATTAATTTGTACTGTTACTCTAAATGACATTAAATAATTATCAATTATAAAATTGGAAATACAAAAAAATACAAAAAAAATACAAAAATATGAAAAAAATAGGATTATTATTATGTTTAACAATTGCTTTATTTTCTTGTAAAGAAGAACACAAAAATTTGAAAGATGGACTGTATGCTGAAATCATTACCAGCAAAGGTACCATTTTATTAGACTTGAATTATCAAAAAGCTCCTGTTACCGTGGCAAATTTTGTAACTTTGGCCGAAGGTAAAAACACTTTTGTAAACGGAGATCGCAAGGGAAAACCATTTTTTGATGGACTTTTGTTTCATCGTGTGATTCCTAATTTTATGATACAAGGTGGAGACCCCGATGGCACTGGTGCAGGAGGCACAGGATATAGTTTTAAAGACGAATTTTGTGATTTGAAATTTGATAAAGAAGGTATTTTGGCTATGGCAAACTCTGGACCTGCAACCAATAGTTCACAGTTTTTTATAACTCATGTTCCAACACCTTGGCTCGACAACAAGCATACCATTTTTGGACAAGTAATAGAAAATGGGATGGAAGTTGTAAATAAAATAGTTGCAAATGATGTTATTTCTAGAGTAAGTATTATAAGAGTGGGCGAGTCTGCTAAAAAATTTGATGCAGTAAAAGTTTTTAGTGATTATTTTGCTTCAGAAACCCAATTGAAAAAAAGCAATACCGAAAATGCTAAAATCAGTCAAATAGAAAAAGTAAACTATTTTAAATCCTTAAAAGCAAAAGCCATCAAAACAAGTTCGGGATTATCATATTGTATCATTCAAAAAGGAACAGGCAAAAAACCAAATAATGGAGCAACAGTTTATGTAGATTATGCAGGTTTTTTAGAAGATGGAACCCTTTTTGATACAAGTATGGAAAGTGCCGCAAAAGAAAATGGAAAGTTTGATCAAGGTCGTGCCGATGCCCATCAGTACCTTCCTTTTGAATGTATTGCGGGTAATTATCCATTTATACCTGGATTTAACGAAGGGGTTTCAAAAATGAATTTTGGCGATAAATGGGTCTTATTTATTCCAGCTAATTTAGGCTATGGCGAGGCAGGTGCAGGAAATGTTATTCCTCCAAATGCCAATATTATTTTTGAAGTACAATTAAAAGAAAACAAATAATCCAGCAGATAAGTTGCCCTGAATTTAGGTATATATTAAAATAATAATAACATAAAAAACACCAAAATATGAAAAACAAATTTTTATTAGCCCTATTATTTTTAGGGTTTGCAGGACTACAAGCTCAAAACAAAATCAAACCAGGTCCAAAAAAAGCAGCACCTACACAAGGAGTAGCAAAAAAAGCGGTAATGCCTTCAAAAACAACAAACCAAGGAATTTTTGCAGAAATAGAAACCTCCAAAGGTAAAATAGTAGTTCAACTCGAATTTACAAAAACCCCTATTACAGTTGCCAGTTTTATCTCTTTGGCCGAAGGAAAAAATGAATATGTAACAACACCCAATGTCAAAAACAAACCTTTTTATGATGGATTAAAATTTCATAGAGTCATCAAAGATTTTATGATTCAAGGGGGCGACCCTCTAGGCAATGGCTCTGGTGGACCAGGTTACAGCTTTAAAGACGAAATAACCGATGCCAAATTTGACAAAGCAGGTATTTTGGCCATGGCCAATTCAGGCCCCGCTACAAACGGGTCACAGTTTTTTATTACACACAAAGACACTCCTTGGCTTACGGGCAAACACACCATTTTTGGTTATGTAACCAGCGGACAAAACGTTGTAAATAACATAGCACAAGACGATGTCATCAAAAAAATAACCATCAAACGCAAAGGAATAGCTGCCACCAAATTTGATGCCTCAAAAGTATTTGCCGCTTATTACGCAGGAAAAGCAGAAGAAGACAAAAAACAAGCAGCCATACAAGAAGTAGCCCGAATAAAGAAAGCAGAAGCCGACATGGCCGCCAAAAAATTGTACCTTGAACAATATGGAGCTGTTTTGGCACAAAAAGCCATGGCCTTAAAAGCCATAAAAGCCACTGCAGCTACCTCCGAGTCGGGGCTTCAATATGTAATTAAAAAAGATGCCGCAGCCAAAAAACCAACAACAGGTACCAATGTTTATGTATATTATGCGGGCTATTTAGAAGACGGCACCCTGTTTGACAGTAACTACGAAGCCGTAACCAAAGAGTTTGGCACCTTCGACCAAAACAGAGCCAATCAAAACGGCTACCAACCTTTTCCTTTTCAATATGGCAACAAACAAGGCCTGATATCAGGTTTTATAGAAGCCATTGAGTTGCTCAACTACAACGACAAAGCCACCATTTTTATCCCGTCAAAATTAGCTTATGGCGAAAGAGGAGCAGGAAACATTATTCCGCCAAATTCAAACATCATTTTTGAACTAGAAATAGTTGAAACACCCCCAACAAAATAACCTTACACCAAAATAAAACACAAAACCTTTGTCTATTTTTCAACAAAAAATGACAAAGGTTTTTTTAGTTTGTATCCATCAAGTTAAAAGCCATAAGCTATTTAGTACACTACCACTTTTTTAGGACAGTATCAAACAAACACCAAAACCATTAGGGCATGCCGGCAAAAAAAAGAAAGCCCCCACGCCCCAAACCCTTTAGGCGGGGCTTCCTTTTTTTGCCGTCGGGCTATCACGAGCACATGGTGCCTTGCTCTATCCCTCATGCGGGCAACCTCCAACAGACAGTCTCCACTCACGATTTTTTTTTTAAAACTTCTTACTTTTCATTTTCCCACTTCTAATTTCTTGTTTCTAACTTCTTGCTTCTAACTTCATGTGAACCAAGAGTAACCCTGAACATACAGCAACAAACTGCTGGCACTTTTTTGAAAAAAATATGTTGTAATGATACGTTTGTTTTACGATAATATTTATTCATGTGGCTTTTTTATAAAAAAGTTGCATAGTATTTTTTTTGTTTGTACTTTTGTGAAGTGGATATAGAATGTTAAAAACGCAATAACTTTCGTATATCTACTAGTTAGCGGTAATTTTACAAAAACAGAATTATGGAAAAATTAAAGAATTTTATAGAAAAATACAAATTTTTACTGATTATATTGACTTTTATTTCTACAGTCCTAGTAATAAAAAAAGATTATTTAGAAACAGTAGTATTCAAATCTTCTGTTATGAAAAATGATATAGATATTTACAAAGAAAACTGCAATTTTGATTTTGAATATTTATTGATTGGCTCTCAAAACATTGTATATAGTTTATCAAACAAATTAATAACTGATAAGGATGACAAAGCACTAGAATTGTCAAGTTTAGTTAACAAAAGGTTTATTAAAAATGAAATATATAAAGAATATGTAGAATTTGATGGATTTTTAAATAATCAAAGTGATGTTTCAAACGTTTGTCTTTATCTTCTTAGTATTAAACAAAATGGTACTGTAAAAGCAAGAAATGTTATTGTAGAACTTGATGAAATCCAAACAGAAAAAGGGTTTAATTCAACCAAAACAAGTTTTTTGAACTCATTGCATAAAAGTTCTAAAAAGAAGAAATATATTAATATTGGAGATATGAATAATATAAGTGGTGTATTAATTCCTATTTTTTTTATCTACCAAACTAAAGAAACAGTTGAAAAAGAAATAAATTCAATGAATAATCTAGGTGAAGATTATGGTCTTGATTTTGAGTCATTTGATAAAACTAATAAAACTTTATTATTACCTACAAAAATATTTTTTATAAATGATCTAAATAATGAGAAACAATATTTAAATATTAGAAAAATGTTAGACTATTCACAGTTTGAATTAATAAATATTGCCACTAAAGGTTAAAAAACTGCAACTAACCGCATATTTATGAAATGGCGGGTTTAGTGCTAAATTAAAACTTTGTGCATCAAAGAAAGTGTAGTGCTAAAATGAAACATCGGTTTTCAAAAGCCGCCACTTCATAAATATGCAAAACGTTGGCAGCAAGTGTAAAGCGACAGCAAAAAACCACCAAAATTTTACTAAAAACAAATTGTAAACAATATTTTTTACCATTAAATGGTAAAATTTAAAAATCATTTTGTATCTTTGCACATAATAAAAGACGAAAAATGTTACTATCATTCAAAATAAAAAATTTTTTATCATATAAAGATGAAAATCAATTGCTTATGACCTCAGTAAAGTCGTTTAAGGAATTGAAAAAGGATAATTTATTTAAAGAGAGAGAGTTTGAAATTCTAAAGACAGCGGCAATATATGGCTCAAATGGAGGTGGAAAAAGCAACTTCATAAAAGCTATGGGTACAATGGGTAGTATAATTCATAATTCTTTTGCTGAATCTTTGAAAAAAGAAGAAGATAGAAAACTACCTATTGATTATTATTTTAAACTAAACAACGAAACTATAAACTCTCCAATTGAATTTGAAGTAGTATTTATAAAAAATTCTTTTGTTTATAGATATGGCTTTCAGATAAAAGGTTACGATATTGTCAAAGAGTGGTTGTTTCAAAAAAAAGAAGTTGAAACTAATTTGTTTATGCGTGAACTTAACGAGTTCAAAATAAATAATACTAGTTTTGCAGAAGGAAACGAATACAAGAAAAAAGTTAATCAGAATATTTTATTTATCAGTTATTTAGCTCAAAATAACACAAAAGTTGCATCTGAAATATTTAATTGGTTTAACGATTTATATGTTGTTAATGCAATTGTTAATACGCATTACGAAAAAGTAACTAAAGAACTTTTAAAAAGTGACCCGAAATTTAAAATTTGGTTATCTTACGCTGTTAATTTTTTAAATATTTCTAATGTTGATATTGACAGTCAAAATAACATAATTACTTATCATAACAAATTCGACAATGACAATTTATTAATTGGAACTATACCGTTTGAATTGGAAATGAATGAAAGTGAGGGCACAAAAAAACTCATTTATATTTTAGGTGCTATTTACGATACTTTACAAAATGGTAGGGTTTTATTTGTAGATGAGTTAGATTCAAAATTACATCCAAATTTAACGAAGAAATTAATCAGATTTTTTCACGAATTCAACAAAAAGAATGCACAATTTATTTTTACTTTACACGACTCTAACTTACTTGACAAGGATATATTTAGACGTGACCAAATATGGTTTGTTGATAAAAATAAACTAGGTTCCTCAGAATTGTATTCTCTTTCTGACTTTGATGCAACAGTTGTTAGGAATACTTCTGACTACAGAAAAAAATACCTTGATTTAACTTTTGGAGCGGCTAATTCATTAGATGTTACCAACCAATTAATTGATCTAATGTATGGCTAATCTGAATCGTAAAAGAGGTCATCGTTCTGCAGTTGAACCTAAAAAAATATTAATTTCGTTTTGTTTTTCAAAAATAGACAAAACTCAAGGTCAAACCATTGAAGAATGGGAACAACTTGGTTTATTATCTACTTTCATTGTAAAGTCACAGCAAATTTCTAATATGGAATACCAACAGGCTCTTGCTCAGCAGTTAATAAAGCAATATACAAAAGTTGGGTTTCCAGAAAATTCTGAATTTATAGAACCTAAACACGTTACCCCTACTTATTGGGCAGTTATACATATAACACAAAACAGCAAGGAAGTTGTAGTAGGTTATCTTGATGAAAACAATGTGTTCTATATTATTTTCTTAGACAAGGAACATAAATTTTGGCCAACTGACATTCAAAGTAGAGGAAAAAATAAACGATGATAACACCAGCTGCCAACAAGGTATTTGCAAAAAAGCGGGTTAAGTGCTTTATCAAAGTTCTGTAATTATTTATTAACTTTGTTGCTTAATCGAAGGAAAGTGTATTTTAAACCGCTTCTTCGCAAATACCCAACCGTTAGGCACAATATTACCCGAAAAAACGAAAAACAACATAAATGGCAAAACGAACAACAAATCCACAACAAATTGAACCGACAATTTTAGTAAAATCAAAATCAACATTCAAAAATGAAATTGAAGATAGAATAAACAAAGGTGAAGAAATTTTAAAAAGCACAATTCAATCCGAATCTGACTTTATAAATATCAAAAAGGAATACTCTTTATGGACAGATTATAATCTTGAATTACTTAAACAATCATTTAATATTCCAACAAACGAATATAGAAAAAGCTATGATAATGCTGGAGAATGGAATGGTTTTATGGTTGTTTCAACAATGGATTCTAGAACCAGTATTGGCGAAGAAGTTCAAAAATTTACTAGTAAATTTAAAACCAAAATTGATAATTTATCAAAGCTATATCAAAAAATTGATTTGCTTAAATCTAGCGAACCCGAAATACAACAAATTGAAAGTGCCAAAGTTGAGTTAGATATGAATCAAGTGTTCATAGTTCACGGACACGACGAATTAGCACAATCCGAAACCGCAAGGTTTGTTTCAAAATTAGGGTTTGAACCAATAATTCTTCACGAACAAGCAAGTTCAGGAAAAACTATAATTGAAAAAATTGAAGAATATACAAATGTTGGTTTTGGTATTGTTCTTTATACTCCTTGCGATTTAGGAGCAAAAAAAGGAGATGAAGAACATTTAAAAAGTAGAGCAAGACAAAATGTTGTATTTGAACACGGATATTTAATTGGCAAAATCGGAAGAGAAAATGTATGTGCATTAGTAAAAGGAAATATAGAAACACCAAATGACATATCAGGCGTTGTTTATGTTTCAATGGACGGAAATTGGAAATTAGATTTAGCCAAAGAATTGAGAAATAGCGGTTATAAAGTAGATATGAATTTAGTAATTTAACAATAAATACTGTGCCTAACAGCAGTTTGCAGAAATGGCGGGTTTAGAGCTAAAAGTAAACTTTGTGCATCAAAGAAAGTTAAGTGCTAAAATGAAGCATCAGTTTTCAAAAACCGCCACTTCATAAATATGTAAAACGTTATGTGCCATATTAGAAAAAACCGACAAAACTATGCTAGCAGTTCATTGGACACCAGTAGGTAAGACAAAAAATATTCTAAAAAACGGAATTACAAAATCAAAGAAAGGACTTTACTGCTTTCCTTTGACAGGACACAAATCATTGGATAAATGGTGGATTTATTTTTTTAATCAATGTAGTGTTAGGCAAAGAAAAAAATACAATGGTGTTGTTTTTAGAATTAAACAAAGTGATTTGCCTGCATATTTTGGACATTGGATAAGTGCAACAAATAAAGACAACTTCAAAAAAGAAATAACGAATTTAAAAGAACTTGGAAAAGAGTTCAAACAAACAATTATATGGAGACTTGGTGAAGAACTTGCAGAAAAAGAAAATATTGGAAAAGACATTTTTGATCACGAAAAAAGGACAGAACTATATTTAGAACTCGTTGAAAAGGAACTTGAAAAAAATCCAAGTGTTTTAAATGAAAAACTAAATGACCTTGATTTTATGACTTATTCACTAGAAGACTATCAAATTGTATTATCTAATTCAATTACAGCAGACAGAATAATAAAATTAATTCCTCAAGGTGATGAATTTGGACGCATAACAAGACTAAAGAAAAAATACGGCACATAACAGCTAGCCTCTCGTTGCGGCTGAAAGACGTGCAATGAATTGTAATCAACGAATACCTATAAAAAATATAGTTAATTAGTTAAACTCGTGTTGAACGTAAACAATTACATTCAAACCCCTTATGGGTTTATCGAAAAGTTTTTTGTTTGCATTTCAAGAGAATTTAGTTCCTCTTTTTTTATGAAAATTTGTAAATAAATGCTATTTTATTTCAATTTTTTTTATTATTTTTGGAAAATATTTAACGGCAGTTTTTTCACAGACTTACGTTAGTGGCTAGTTTGCCAAAAAAACGCATAAAACAGAAATTATTATTTTTTCCTATCTGCATTTTTTTCCTCATGAGCATTGTCCCAAACAGTTTTACAAATGGATAGAAATAACGATGTTTACTATGTTTTTTGTAAAGTAAATGGAATTCCACTAAATTTCATATTTAATATGGGGTCATCTGATGTGTCTATATCTTTGACGGAAGCATCATTTATGATAAGAATGGATTTCTTAAAAATGAAGATCTCGGAAAGAATGTATATTATAGAGTCGCAAATGGAACTTCTGCTAAAGGAACAAAACTAAACATTACAGAAATTGAACTTGGAGGCTAAAAGTTATTTAATATACAAGCATCCATAGTTCATGAAACAAATGCACCACACCTCTGTGGTTGTTTTTATATAAAAAAACATGATTAAAAATTAAAACCAATTTGTGTGATACTGTCCAAAAAATTATTCTTAAATTCGTAAGTTTAAAAATTGACGCATCATTTGTTATAAAATGCTATAATCAAATCATGTAAAGATTAATTTTGAAACTAATTAAAATGAAGAATCAATTTAAAATAACATCAAAACTAAACCCAACCGAACAAATGATTGAAGTTTTGGGTTTTATTCTCTTATTGGCTTATTGTAGTACAATTTATATTTCATATCATAAATTACCAGCTAAAATCCCAATTCATTATAATATAAAAGGCGAAATAGACCATTATGGTTCAAAAAATACAATCTTTATATTGCCATTTATAGCTATTTTACTATATATTTTGCCTTTAATTTTAAATAAAAAAAATAAGGATAAAGATTTAGATACTTTTGAAAATGATGTAAATATTGATAAATTAGTAAGATTTGTTAAAATAATAATCATCATTATATTTTTTTCAATTGATTATTTTACAATTGAATCAGCCTTGGGAAAATCACAAGGGCTTGGTAAGTGGTTTTTGATGATAATGTGTGGGATTTTATTAATTCCTATTGTATATTTTGGTTATAAAAGCTATTTAAAATTCAAATAAAAAAGAATTTAATTGTTAAATAAAATATTATTGTAATAATAATTTTTAATTATTAAAAAAATAACTTTCAAAAAAAGTATTTTCCATTCGTTAAAAACATAAAAATGAATAAGTTCATGAATTTGATACATAAAACAAACAATACATTCATTTTGTACCCTATATATTTTCTTTTCTTTTTTTTACATCATTTGGCTATATCGCAAGTAAAAAAAAATAATTACCCTAATTTTGATGAAAATGCTAATTGTATCAAAAAAAGGCATATCAAATTTGACGATCGAAAAAAAATTTTCCCATACAACATGGCAGTTGAAATTTTAATTGTTTCATTTCAAAATAAAAATAAAAATGAATTCGTGGGTAAGGAAATGATTAATTATTTTAATTCAATAAAAGTAGCTCAAGAAATAATTAACGAGAATGATTTTTTGGAATTAAAATATCTAACTAGTAAACAAATTGAGGCACTTACAGATGTTATTTTTAATTATGGATACCAATCAAAATTTTATAGTATTGAGGATATGAAATGTTATAATCCAAGAAATGCTATCTTATTTTTAGACAAAAATAAGATAATAATTGGTTATATTGAAATTTGTTTCAGTTGCAAGCATCTAAGATCTAGTAACGTAAATATTAATTTTGGCACATATTGCAAACAAAAATTTGATATAATTAAAAAAATTTTTGAAGAAAGTGGTATAAAATATGGAATTACGGAAGAAGAATAATTATAATAAAATATATAAAACGATGTTCAAAAAAATAGCAAGTTATTTATTTCCAATCAAAGTTTGGGAAGAACGTTCAGCAATTAGCAAAACACTCGAGGTTACTTGGAACAATGGCACATTGGTTTTAGATTCAAAAAATGCTAATTATTCTTATGGTAGTTTGCAAAGGATTTTAAAAAAAGGATTGAAAGTAATTGGTTATCAAACGATTCATGAAATGAATCAAATTTTGTTGTTGGGCGTTGCAGGGGGCTCAGTCATTAAAACGTTGGTGGACGAAGTGGGGTATAAGGGTTGCATTACGGGCGTAGAAATAGATGAAAAAGTGATTCAATTATCTGAAAAATATTTTAAATTAAGCCAATACCATAATTTAAAACTCGAATTGGCCGATGCGTCTGTATTTATACAAAAAAAACAATGGTCTTATGATTTGATTATCATTGATGTTTTTCATGATTTGGAAATGCCTTCTTTTTTATTTGAACATCAATTTTGGAATAATGTAAAAGACGCCTTAAATAGCAACGGATATGTAGTGTTCAACACCATTGTTTTGCATGACATACATCAAAAAAGGAACCAATCCTTAGCCAATTATTGGGAACAACATTTTGAGCCAATTCAAAAAATAGCAAAGCTCGAAAAGTACAATGAATTGTTTATTTTAAAGAAAAAATTTAATAATTGATAGCTCATTTGATACCTTTTTTTGATTTACCTTTGCCTTTCAAAACAAATTCAAATGAAAATACTTTTGTTAGAAGACGACTTTGTGTTGTCTAAATTAATCGTTGATTTTTTTAACCAAAAAAATTTTAATTGCGATCCTTATTATGATGGAAGTTTGTTGATTCAAAAATATAAATCAGAAAAATACGATTTAATTGTTTTGGATATTAATGTACCCGGCAAGAATGGAATAGCCGTTTGCAAAGCTATTAGAGAGCAAGATAAGAAAACACCTATTATTATGCTTACTGCATTTAGCGAAATTGAGGATAAATTAGCTTCGTTTGAAAACGGAGCAGATGATTATTTAATTAAACCTTTTCATTTTGATGAACTCTTTGCAAGAGTCAATTCGTTATTAAGAAGAAAAGAAGTACCACAAACTGAACAAAAACTTAAACTTATTGATGATTTAGAAATAAATATTTCTGAAATGAAAGTTTTTAGAAATAAAATAGAGGTTAAACTTACACCAAAAGAATATAATTTATTATTAATTTTGGCCAATGCGGAAGGTAAAGTAGTAACAAAGCAAATAATTGCCGATAAACTTTGGGATTACCACATTGAAACTAATCAGAATACAATTGAAGTTTATATTAATTTTTTAAGAAAAAAAATTGATAAAGACCATAAAATTAAATTAATACATACTAAAATTGGATATGGATATTATTTAAAAATTGAAGAATGAATTTAAAAAATCGAATTTCGTTTTTAGTAAGTTGGTTGTTTACAGTATTATTTAGGCTAGCATCTACTTTTATTTTTGTATTGTATTCCAATTTTCGAAAAGAAGAATTTAGAGATAGGCTCGAAATCAGGGCTTTATCTAGTATAAAATTGTTGATGAATGTCAAAGAAGTAGATCATGAATTGATGAAAACTATTGACGAAAATTCGATAAATAGTTTGTATGACGAGCGCACTTTGATATTTGACAGCCATCTAAAATTGATTTTTAGTAATATTGAAGGGAAAACCATCAAATGGTCTATTAATGATTTGAATTATCTAAAAAAGCACAAATCATTTTTTAAAAAGAAAGGTGAATATGAATATTTTGGTGTTAATTATAAGACAAATACAACAAATTATTATGTATTGATTTCGGCAACAGATAAATTTGGCGCTAGAAAAGTGGATTATTTGCGGTATGTGTTACTTATATCTTATCTAGTTTTTACGGTAGTTTGTTGGTTTTTAACTTCCTTTATGGTTAAAAAAGCCATTAACCCATTATGGGAGTTTCATCAAAATATAAAAAATATCAACGAAAATAATTTAGATACAAGACTATTGGTTTCCAAGAAAAAAACTCAAAATGAAATAGATTTATTAGCTACTGAATTTAATTTTATGATGGATAGGATTCAGCTGTCTTATCAAAAACAAAAAGAATTTACTGCTCACGCATCACACGAGTTGCGAACGCCTTTGTCTAGGGTAACATCGCAGCTCGAGAATAGAATTTCAAATAATGAATTTTTGCAAAAAGACACTACTTTTTTGAAAACTATTCTTAATGATGTTAATCAAATTACAGAATTGATTCATTCATTATTGATACTTTCAAAATTAGATACCAATAAAAGTAACAACTTGGATTTTTGTAGAATAGATGAAATATTGTATGCATCGATTGAAAAAACCAACAAAATGTACCCCAATTTTAGCATTTCGTTAGATATGGTAGAAAGTACTAATTTAGAACAATTTTTGGAAATTAAGGGTAATAAATCACTTTTGGAAATTGCATTAATTAATATTTTGAAAAATGCCTGTATTTATTCTACAAACAAACAAGCTTTTGTGAAAATTGAAACCATCGAAAACGAGTTGATTGTATCGGTTTCCAATTATGGTAAAACATTAAATTCCGACGAGCAAAAACAACTTTTTACGCCATTTATGCGTGGTGCCAATTCAAATGGCACAAATGGTTTTGGACTTGGATTACGAATTGTAAAACGTATTTTGCACCTCCATCATGCCGATGTTTATTATCGGTCGCCTTCGGATAATTGTAATGTTTTTGACATAAAATTTTATTTTTAAGTTTTTTTTAAGTCTCATTTTAAGGAAGTTTAAAGTACAATATGTAAACCTTTGTATGCTAAAAAAAATAAGCAAACAAAATGAAAAAATATTGGATTTTACTTTTTATGATATGGGGTAAAACAGTGGTTTTTGCCCAAAAAAATTATACATTGCAGGATTGTGAGGGGCTATTTTTGAAAAATAACCTTATATTATTGGCATCTCATTTCAATATTGAGGCATCTAAAGCCATGACAATGCAAGCCAAGATATGGGACAATCCCGTAATTTCTGGTGATTTGAATGTATATAATCCCGAAGCTCAAAAATATTGGGACGTTGGAACACAAGGAGCAAAATCTTTTGGAATATCTCAAATTATTTATTTGGGTGGTAAAAAACGAAATGAAGTTAAATTATCCAAAATCAACGAACAAATAGCCGAGTTGGAATTTGCAGATTTGTTAAGAAATTTAAAATTTCAATTGCGAAACAGTTTTTTTGATGTTTATTATAACAATAAAACATTAGAAACTACTGAAAAACAAATGGTTAAACTCAAAGAATTGATAAATTCCTATGATGTACAAACGCAAAAAGGAAATGTAGCTTTGAAAGAGTTGGTTCGATTAGAGGCTTTGTATTTGAATTTTAAAAATGAACGTTTGGATTTGATAGAACAAAACTTAGAAGCTCAATCCAATTTAAGATTGTTACTTTCTGAAAATGAGGATGTTATTCCTGTTTTGAATCCTTCAGATGTTGATAAATATAATAAAGACTTAATTTTTGATGCTACACATTTAGAAAAACAAGCATTTGAAAACCGACCTGATTATTTGATTAAACAAAAAGAGATTGAAGCCAACGAATTGAATATCAAATTTCAAAAATCATTAGCCATTCCCGATATAACATTAGGAGCTTCTTATACCCAAAGAGGCGGGGCGTTTGACAATCAAAAAAACGTCAATTTCTCGATTCCTTTACCACTTTGGAATAAAAATAAAGGGAATATCCAACTTTCTAAAACCATTTTAGAACAATCAAAAGCCGAAATAACTGCATTAGACTTTCAATTGAAAAATGAAATTACATCCAGTTGGAAAGAATGGCACGAAGCCAAAAGCAACTTTATGGAATTGAAACCCACAATTTATCAAGATTTAGAATTGGTGTATAAAGGAATTTTAGATAATTTCCAAAAAAGGAATATAAGTTTGTTAGAATTTACTGATTTTATGGAAAGTTTCAATCAAGCTAACATCCAATATAACGACATGAAGAAAAAAGTGGTTATTACAGGCGAAAAGTTAAATAATACTGTGAACAAAGAATTGTTTTAAATTAAAAAAAATGAAAAATACTATTTTTATCCTATTAGCAACAGTTACATTGATGGTAAGTTGCAAAAAAGAAGTTGAAAAAACAGAAGTGGCATCGGCATTTGTATTAAGCGATAGTATGTTGAAAACCACCACAACAGCATTGGCAACTACTCAGGATTTGAAAAATGAATTGAGTTTTTATGGTAAAATAACTGCCGATAATAATAAAGCAATAGATGTTTATCCTCTTGTTGGTGGAAATGTGTTGCGTGTACATGTAGAATTAGGTGATTACGTACACAAAGGACAGGTTTTAGCTGTAATAAAAAGTGCAGATATTGCCGATTTTGAAAAGCAAATGACCGATGCCAAAACCGATTTGGTAGTGGCAAAAAATAATTTGAAAGTAGTTCAAGAACTTTTTGAAGGAAAATTAAACGCCGAAAGAGATGTTTTAGAAGCTAAAAGTCAAGTAGATAAAGCCCTTTCTCAATTACATCGCATTCAAGAAACATATCAAATATACAGTATCAAGTCAGGGTCGTTATATGAAGTGAAAGCTCCAATAAGTGGTTTTATTATTCAGAAAAATATCAATCAAGATATGCTTTTGAGAAACGACCGTAGCGATAACATCTTTGATATAGCTGAAATAAGTAACGTTTGGGCCATTGCCAATGTTAATGAAGGTGATATAGAAAAAGTAAAATTGGGTCAATCAGCTTCTGTAACAACGTTGAGTTACCCTGACAAAGTTTTTTCGGGCAAAATAGATAAAATTTTCAACGTTATAGACCCTCAAACAAAAGCAATGAATGCTAGAGTAATTTTAGATAACAAAGGATTTTTATTGAAGCCAGACATGAATGCAACCATCAAATTATCTTTTTCTGAAGGTCAAAAGATGATTGCTGTGCCAAGTTCGGCTATTGTTTTTGATAAAAGTAAAAATTTTGTTATGATTTTTAAAGACCGAAACAATATCGAAACCCGACAAGTTGAAGTTTATAGACAAGTTGGCGATGTAACATATATTACGAGTGGTTTATCTGAAAACGAAAAAGTAATCACAGCCAATCAATTATTTATTTACGATGCTTTAAACGACTAACATGAAAATCAAAATTACTTTTTTATTAACATGTTTTGGCTGTTTTGCAAGTATCTTGGCCCAGCAACAACAGGACAGTATTGAAGGGTACAGTTTGAAATTTCAAATGACTTCTATATACCAATGGCACCCAGAATTTGCGGCAAAATACAGCGGACAAAACAGTATGTTGTCTGAAGAGCAAAGGGCTTTGTCGCTTACTTCTACATTGTTTTTGGATGTACCTCTTTGGAAAGGGGCAACATTTACATTCAATCCTGAAATGTCTGGCGGCGAAGGACTATCCACTGCAAAAGGTCTTGGTGGTTTTCCAAATGGCGAAACGTTTAGAATTGGCGATCATAAACCTGTTGTGTATATGGCCAGAATGCTAATCGAACAAGCATTTGAATTTAAAAATAAGGCACGCTTAACAGTGGTTTTTGGAAAATTTGGTTTGGCCGATTATTTTGATACCAATACTTATTCGCACGACCCTCGAACCCAATTTTTAAATTGGTCTCTCATGACGCACGGAGCTTGGGACTATGCAGCCAATACACGTGGTTATACAGATGGATTATATGCCAATTACCAATGGCACCAATGGCAATTTAGGACTTCTATTTCGGCATTGCCAACCAATGCAAATGGACCCAATTTGTATTTTAGTTTTGACAAATCGTATGCTATCAATACTGAAATAGAAAGAATAGTAGTTTTTAAAAATAATGATTGGGGGGTAATAAAGTGCATTGGTTACCGAAATTTAGCAAATATGGGCAGCTACCAACAAGCAAATAATGTTGGACAAACCCCCGATATAACCGCTGTAAGACAAGAAGGTAGAACCAAGTATGGTATAGGGCTTAATGCTGAATACACCCATCAAGAGTCGTGGGGCATTTTTGGAAGAGCCAGCTATAATGATGGCAAAAACGAAACTTGGGCTTTTACGGAAATAGATCAATCTGCCTCTATTGGTTTAAGTATCAAAGGTAAAAATTGGAATAGAAATCAAGATTTTGCTGGAATTGCTTTGGTTGCCAATGGATTGTCCAAAGTACATCAAGAATACCAACGACTAGGAGGAAACGGATTTATGATTGGAGATGGAACTATAAATTATGGAAGCGAGAAAATATTAGAAGCATTTTATGCTTTTGCGGTTCCAAAGTCTAATATTACTTTAACTCCTGATTATCAGTTTGCTATCAATCCAGGTTACAATAAAGACAGAGGACCAATTTCTTTTTTAGCCTTGAGGTTTCATGTTGAATTTTAAGAAAAAAAATATTATTTATATTAATATATAATAAAATAATTGCAAAAAAATGAATAAATTTATTAGAGGCATTATCGCTTTTTCATTAAAAAATAAAGCATTTACCTTTTTTTGGGTAGGATTGCTTACACTTTCGGGCTTTATTGCCTTTAAAAATATGCCTATTGAGGCTTTTCCAGATGTTACCAATACTCAAATCATTATTGTAAATCAATGGAACGGCAGAAGTGCCGAAGAAATAGAACGATTTGTTACTTCGCCTATTGAAATTGCCATGAACTCCGTACAGAAAAAAACGTCTGTTCGAAGTATCACCATGTTTGGACTTTCTGTAATTAAAATTATTTTTGACGACGGCGTAGATGATGCATTTGCCAGACAGCAAGTAAATAATTTATTAAAAAACGTTACTTTACCCGAAGGAGTAGAAGTAGATGTGCAGCCCCCTTATGGACCAACAGGAGAAATTTTTAGATATGTTTTGAAAAGTAAAAACAGAGATTCAAAAGATTTACTTACCATTCAATCTTGGACAATAGATAGACAATTGAGAGCCGTTCCTGGTGTTGCAGATTTGGTTGCTTTTGGCGGACAAGAAAAAACTTATGAAATCGGTGTCGATCCCGTAAAATTATCCAAATACAATATTACTCCTTTGCAAGTTTATAAAGCGGTGAGCGAAAGTAATTTGAACGTTGGGGGAGATGTTATCGAAAAAAACGGTCAGGCTTATGTAGTAAGAGGTGTTGGATTATTAAAAAGTATTTCGGATATAGAAAATATTATTGTTGATGATGCCAATGGAAATCCAATTCTAGTAAAAAATTTGGCAAATGTTATAGAAAGTGCCATGCCAAGAGTTGGACAGGTGGGACTAAACGATAATGATGATATTGTTGAAGGCATCATTGTGATGCGAAAAGGCGAAAATGCTAAAGAAGTTTTGGCATTAGTTAAAGCTAAAATTGAACAATTAAACAATGGTATATTGCCAAGTGATGTAAAAATGGAAACTTTTTATGACAGAGATCGCTTGATGAATTTTACTACAGAAACTGTGATGCACAATTTATTTGAAGGCATAATATTGGTAACCTGTATTGTATTTTTATTTATGGCCGATTGGAGAACTACTTTTACGGTTTCCATCGTTATTCCGTTGTCGTTGTTATTTGCTTTTTTATGCTTAAAAATGATGGGAATGAGTGCCAATTTGCTTAGTTTGGGTGCTGTCGATTTCGGTATTATTATTGATGGTGCCGTTGTGATGGTTGAAGGATTGTTTGTTGTTTTAGATCATAAAGCCCATGCCGTTGGTATGGAAAAATACAACAAATTGGCTATTGGAAGCATGATTAAAAAAACAGGAACCGAAATGGGAAAATCCATTTTCTTTTCTAAATTAATTATCATTACGGCACTTTTGCCAATATTCTCTTTTCAAAAAGTTGAAGGCAAAATGTTTTCGCCTTTGGCTTATACTCTAGGTTTTGCTTTGATGGGAGCCTTAATTTTTACTTTAACATTAGTTCCCGTATTATCTCATATTTTATTAAATAAAAATGTAGTCGAAAAAAACAATCCTTTTGTTAATTTTTGGGATAAAATAGTTGGCAAAGGTTTTCAATGGACTTTCAAACATAAAGTCAAATCTTTGGTTATTTCTTTGGCAATAATGGTACTTGTATTTTTTTCGGCAGGTTTTCTTGGCACCGAATTTTTACCTCAATTAAACGAAGGTGCCTTGTGGGTAGAAGCTAAACTGCCAATGAGTTCGAGCTTAAATCAAACCGTAAAAACAACGGCTATTTTACGTAAAGATTTACAATCTTTTCCTGAAGTAATAGGTGTGCTTTCGCAAGTCGGAAGAAGTAATGACGGAACTGATCCTAGTGGGTTTTATTACGTTCAAATGCAAGTCAATTTAAAACCAAAAGAAGAATGGACACGTAACATTTCTATGGATGAATTAGTAGATCAAATGGACAAAAAGCTGAAAGTACATCAAGGCATTGGCTACAATTATTCGCAGCCTATCATTGATAATGTAGCAGAAGCTGTTGCAGGAATTAATGCGTCTAATGCCGTTAAAATTTATGGAGACGATTTAGATAAACTAGACGAATTGGCCAATAAAGTAATTGACAAAATAAAAAATGTGCCTGGTATCAAAGATGTGGGGATTCTGCGTAATGTGGGACAGCCAGAGTTGAGTGTTGTTTTGGACAGACAAAAAATGGCTGCTTATGGTGTTACTCTTGCCGATGCTCAAGCTGTTTTGGAACTTGCTTTTGGCGGAAAAACTGCAACAGAAAAGTTTGAAGGCGAAAAAAAGTTTGCAGTTAGAGTTCGATTTGGAAAAGAATACAGAAAAGATGAAAAAGATATTGCCGATTTGAAAGTACCAACTTTAAGTGGAGCTAAAATTCCAATTAAAGAAATTTGTGATATCAAAAACATTACAGGCCCCGCTTTTATATACAGAGACAATACCAAACGTTTTATCGGAGTAAAATTTTCTGTTCGAGACCGTGATTTAGGTAGTACTATTGCCGAAGCACAATCAAAGGTGGACAAATTAAAGTTACCAACAGGTTACACCGTTGGTTGGACTGGAGAATTTGAAAACCAAGTTCGAGCCAGTGCCCGTTTAGGCCAAGTGGTACCTATTAGTTTAATTGGTATTTTTGTCTTGCTCTTTATCTTGTTTGGCAACATCAAAGATTCGTTATTGGTTTTAGCAAATGTGCCTTTTGCTATCATTGGTGGTATTATTGCATTGCATCTTACAGGTATGAATTTTGGAATTTCGGCAGGGGTAGGATTCATAGCTTTGTTGGGTATTTGTATTCAAAATGGTGTGATTCTGATTACAGAGTTTCACAATAATCTAAAAGCCAAACATACACTAGACGAATCCATATATCTGGGCGTAAAATCCAGAACAAGAGCAGTAGTTATGACTGCATTAATGGCTTCTATCGGTTTGATGCCAGCAGCAATTTCGTCGGGAATTGGCTCCGAATCGCAAAAGCCTTTGGCTATTGTAATCATTGGCGGATTGGTTACTGCAACAGTTTTGACTTTATTGGTTTTCCCTATTATATTCTGGATTTTTAACAGAAAAAAACATGCTCCAATAGAGTAAGGTTAAGTATTTATGATAATTTAGTTAGTAGAAAAACTGTTCTTGTAAAGGAACAGTTTTTTTTTGAAAAATAGATCCTGCTCCCTTCAATTCATTTTACACACTTTTTTGGAGTGTTTGGCATAAATCAAACAACAACTATAATTCTTATATTTTGGGCGTTCCCCAAGGGTCGGGCTATCCATTGCAAACAACGTTCATCGAACTCCAAAATAAATATAATATTGTGAACCAATAATCCCTTTTTGTTTTTTCTTTAAAAAACAAAAAAGGATTTCCACTACTATCCCTAACGAAAAATACGGTAAAAAACAACATTCAGCTATTTTTTTTATATTTCAAAAATTCAAATCTACTACAACGTTTGCATCATCACTCAAAATTAAAATATTACGCATAAAACCCCTTCATTATTGAAAACTTATTAACGAAAACGTTTGAATTTTGATGAATATCTAAAAATAATTAAAAATACGTTCGTAAAATGATTCATGTTTGTTAATTTTACAACTTTAAAATTCAAAATATGTCAAATACAATTAAAAAGATAGGCGTTTTAACATCGGGTGGAGATTCACCAGGCATGAATGCTGCCATCCGATCGGTTGTTAGAACTTGTGCATTTCATGATATTGAATGTATTGGAATATACAGAGGCTATCAAGGTATGATTGAAGGCGATTTTAAAGAAATGGGACCTCGTTCTGTAAACAACATCGTAAACAAAGGGGGTACTATATTAAAATCTGCACGCTCAAAAGAATTTATGACCGTTGAAGGACGAAAAAAAGCGTATGACCACCTCAAAGCCGCAGGTGTTGATGCCCTTGTTGTAATTGGTGGCGATGGAAGTTTTACAGGGGCCGAAGTTTTTAATGCAGAATATGGCTTTCCTGTAATGGGAATTCCAGGAACTATCGACAATGATATTTTTGGAACCAGCCATACTTTAGGATACGACACCGCACTCAACACCGTTATCGAAGTAATCGACAAAATTAGAGATACAGCAAGTTCTCATAACCGTTTGTTTTTTGTCGAAGTTATGGGTAGAGATGCTGGCCATATTGCCCTAAATGCAGGTATTGGAGCTGGTGCCGAAGAAATACTTATTCCAGAAGAAGACTTAGGGCTAGAAAGGCTTTTAGAATCGCTACGCAAAAGTAAAGCCTCAGGAAAATCTTCGAGCATAGTAGTTATTGCCGAAGGCGACAAAATTGGAAAAAATGTTTTTGAACTCAAAGACTATGTCGAAGAAAATTTACCAGAATACGATGTAAGAGTTTCTGTACTCGGACACATGCAACGTGGCGGGTCGCCTTCGTGTTTTGATAGAGTCTTAGCCTCCAGACTGGGTGTCAAAGCTGTAGAATCCTTAATAGAAGGCAAATCAAACTTTATGGTGGGCATACTTTGCGACGCCGTTTGCCTAACGCCGCTCGAACAAGCCATCAAAGGACATTGCGAAATAGATAGAGAACTCCTTCGAGTATCAGACATCATGTCCACGTAATAAAATTAAAAACAAAATTGTAACGCAAACCTATAAACTAAAAAAAATGTCAAAAGTAAAATTAGGAATCAACGGTTTTGGCCGTATCGGACGTATCGTTTTCAGAGAAACTTTCAACAGAGACAATGTTGAAGTAGTAGCCATCAACGATTTATTAGAAGTAGATCACTTGGCTTATTTATTAAAATATGATTCAGTACACGGTCGATTTGCAGGAAAAGTTGAAGTAATAGACGGCAAACTTTTTGTAAACGACAAACACATCAGAATCACTGCCGAAAGAGACCCTGCCAACCTCAAATGGGACGAAGTAGGTGTAGATGTAGTAGCAGAATGTACAGGATTTTTTACAACAAAAGATACTGCCGCTGCCCACATTACTGGAGGTGCCAAAAAAGTAATCATTTCGGCCCCTTCTGCAGACGCTCCAATGTTTGTAATGGGCGTAAACCATACTACTGCAACCGCTCAAGATTTAGTAGTTTCAAACGCCTCTTGTACTACCAACTGCTTGGCTCCTTTAGCAAAAGTGATACACGACAATTTCGAAATAGTAGAAGGTTTGATGACAACAGTACATGCCACAACATCTACACAAATGACCAACGATGGTCCTTCTCGAAAAGATTTCCGTGGCGGTCGTTCTGCCTTGGTAAACATGATTCCTTCTAGCACAGGTGCTGCAAAAGCAGTAGGAAAAGTAATACCAGCACTCGATGGCAAACTTACTGGAATGTCTATGAGAGTACCCACCGCAGACGTATCTGTAGTAGATTTGACCGTAAAATTGGCCAAAGAAACTTCATACTCAGAAATCATGGCCGTACTAAAAAAAGCGTCTGAAACTACCATGAAAGGCATTTTGGGTTATACAAACGACGACGTAGTATCTCAAGATTTTGTTTCAGACTCTAGAACCTCTATCGTGGACGAAAAAGCAGGAATAGGACTCAACTCTACCTTTTTCAAAATCGTATCTTGGTACGACAACGAATACGGTTATTCTAGCAAATTAATCGATTTGGCAGTACACATTGCCGCAATACAATAACAATACAAAACAACAACAACCCGTTGATTATGAATCATTTGACGGGTTGTTTTTTTATTTGGAGCCAATCCCGCTATTCGCTATATCTTTTCTTTTTTTAAAGAAAAAAAAGAAAAGGATGCCGCTACTATCGGGGCTAAAAACCAATACTAGCAACAAACCAAAAAACAAGACAAACCAAAAATTAGTTTTCTACTAACTAAAAACTTAAAAAACAAAATTATGAAATTACTTGTAGATAGTGGCTCAACAAAAGCTGATTGGATAGCCATAGACGAAAACGGAAAGGTATTATACACCACCCAAACCCTCGGACTAAACCCCGAAGTTTTAGAAAAAGAAGAAATCATCCACCGACTCAATGACAAATTTGATATACTTCAAAACAAAGACAAAGCCTCGGCACTCTATTTTTATGGTGCAGGATGTGGCACCGATAGAATGAAAAACTTTTTGTCAGAAGTTTTTCAGGACTACTTTACAAACGCATCAGTACACGTGTACGAAGATACTTATGCAGCAGTTTTTGCAACCACCCCAAAAGACGAAAAAGCCATTGTAAGCATCCTTGGAACAGGATCCAATTGCAGCTATTTTGATGGCAAAATATTGCATCAAAAAGTACAATCGCTAGGCTATATTGCCATGGACGATTGTAGCGGAAACCGTTTTGGAAGACACCTCTTAAGAGGCTATTTCTTCAATAAAATGCCCACCGAATTGGCCAAAGAATTTGAAGAAGAATACAACGTAGATGCCGATTACGTAAAACACAATTTGTACAAAGAACCCAACCCCAACGCTTATTTGGCCACTTTTGCCAAATTTTTAATCAGAAACAAAGAAACAGATTTTTGCAAAAAATACATCAACCTAGAACTTGAAGATTTTGTAGAAAACTACATCATGCAATTCGACAATTGCAGAGAAGTACCTGTGCATTTTGTAGGATCAATAGCTTTCTACTTGAAAGACGAATTGGCAGAAATGCTTCACAAACACGGAATAAAATTAGGAACAGTATTAAGAAGACCCATAGACGGTTTGATCCAATACCACGTTTTGAATAAATAAATGTTATATTTTTTTTTTGAGGGCAAACACTTTTACTAAAGGTTTGCCCTTTTTTTTGCACCCAACAAACCCATACGGCTTCAAACTAAAAATCTGTTTCAAATGGGGCCTGCCGTATAATTCAACCTAAATTTATTCCAAATATATTTATAAAATTGTCCAAAGA
>NZ_MUGT01000006.1:57430-57698 GCF_002217205.1 Flavobacterium branchiophilum NBRC 15030 = ATCC 35035
CTACGGAACTATTTTTTTTGACTCATTTTAGCAAAAAAGAACCAATAGATTGGACTATTTTATATGAATATTTGATATTAGTACCATAATTTTTTAAGATTCACTTATCAACCTAAAATGAAATCCCATAAAAAATGGATGAATCTTCAAGAAAATGGTCACCCTCAAATAATTTACAAAGACTGTATGCTACACTTAAATATTTATTACCAGTTAATTTAAAATATAACTATTATTTTTTAAAAAAGATATTTAACCCAACTTGCCG
>NZ_MUGT01000060.1 GCF_002217205.1 Flavobacterium branchiophilum NBRC 15030 = ATCC 35035
TTCAATCCTTCAATCTTTCAATCCTTTCAATCCTTTCAATTTTTCATTCAAAATAAGCTTGCAATAATATTTGCGCTGCTGCAAAAGGAGAGATTCTGCCATCTTGTACGGCTTTTTTATTAATAATAAGTAAATTTTTAATATTTTCTTTATTAAAAAAACTATTTTTCAAACTTTCGTTGATGGTTTCAAGCATCCAATATTGATTTTGATCACGACGTTTTTCTTCAAAATAGCCATTACTTTGTGTAAGATCCAAATAATTCAAAATGCTGTCCCAAACCTCCGAAATTCCATCCTGAACCAATGCACTACAAGTGGCCGTTGTGGGTATCCACCCCGATTTTTTGGCAGGAAAAAGATGCAACGCCCTATTAAATGCTACTTTTGCCATTTGGGCTTTTTTAATATTATCACCATCGGCTTTATTAATTACTATGGCATCGGCCATTTCCATTATGCCTCGTTTAATGCCTTGTAACTCGTCGCCAGCACCAGCTATTTTTAACAATAAAAAAAAGTCCACCATACTGTGCACCGCAGTTTCGCTTTGACCAACCCCTACTGTTTCTATTATTATGGTATCATAGCCAAAAGCCTCACAAAGTGTAATAGTTTCTCTTGTTTTTCTTGCAACACCGCCAAGTGTATCTCCAGACGGGCTGGGTCTTATGTAAGCATTTGGATCCTTGACAAGTTCTTCCATTCGGGTTTTATCGCCCAAAATACTTCCAAAACTCATCGAACTACTAGGATCGACAGCTAAAACAGCTACTTTTTTTCCAATACCAGTCAAATATTTTCCAAATGCCTCAATAAAAGTACTTTTTCCTACGCCAGGCACACCAGTTATACCTATTCGTACAGATTGATTGGCATACGGCAAACAAGCATGTATTACTTCATTTGCTTTTTCTAAATGGGAACTATTGGTACTTTCTACTAGGGTAATAGCCCTACTCAAAGCGGTAATATTTTGAGCTAAAATGCCTTCTATCAGTTCATTAGCAGTAGGTTGTTTTTTTCTAAATTGTTGTATAGTCGAAACCACTTTGTGGCTTAAAGTGTTGGGTTGATTGATTCCAGGCACTTCGTGAAGTGCGGTTGGTTCATGGGATTTTGATTCCAATTTTGGTTTATTTTAGGTCTCACAAATTTAAACTTTTTTTCAAAGATGATCAAAAAAATTCGTCGTTTGATAGCAATTTTATTGTAAATTAAAATTTTAAGTACTTTTACATCTCTTATTAGTATTGATTTTTGTATTTTTGTAGCAAATTAAAATCCATGAATACCACTTCAAATTCCGATCAAAACAATTCAAATACACTTCAAAAACCCATTTTTTTGATCCTTTTTTCGATTAGTTTTGCTCATCTATTAAACGATTTGATTCAATCCATGATACCTTCCGTGTATCCTATTTTAAAAGAAAATTATCATTTGAGTTTTTCTCAAATTGGGCTTATAACATTTGCATTTCAACTTACCGCTTCTATTTTTCAACCTTTTGTAGGTTATTATACCGATAAATATCCAAAACCATTTTCGCAAATTTATGGCATGTTGTTTTCATTAACAGGAATAATCGTTTTGGCTTATGCATCTCATTTTTATAGCATAGTCATTGCTGTAATGCTTATTGGCACGGGCTCGTCAATATTTCACCCCGAGTCTGCTCGAATATCCAATATGGCATCTGGAGGAAGAAGAGGATTGGCACAATCTATTTTTCAAGTTGGAGGCAATTTTGGTACCGCTTTAGGGCCTTTGTTGGTTGCATTGATTGTTGTGCCAAACTCACAAAAACACCTTTTATATTTTGTAATTGCGGCCGTAATTGGACTTGCTATTTTGTCCAGAATCGCTTTTTGGTATAGCAAACAGTTGGCATTACGCCAGCAAAAAGCGAAAGTTTTTTCAGAAAACCACCAACTTAGTTCAAAACAAGTAACGATTGCTATAGGAATTTTATTAACTGTCATATTTTCTAAATTTTTCTATACCGCTTGTTTATCAACATATTATACTTTTTATGTAATCGAAAAATTCCATCTCAAAGTTCAAGATGCACAATTTCACATGTTTATTTATTTAATTGCTTATGCCATTGGTACTATTTCAGGAGGGCCGTTGGGTGATAAATTTGGCAGAAAATACGTCATTTGGTTTTCCGTCTTTGGCGTAACCCCTTTTGCATTGCTGTTGCCTTATGCTAATTTATTTTATACCGATATTTTGATGGTAATCATTGGCTTGATTATTTCATCGGCATTTCCAGCCATTATTGTTTATGCACAAGAATTATTACCCAAAAAATTAGGTATGATTTCAGGATTATTTTATGGTTTTGCATTCGGAATGGGTGCTTTAGGATCGGCATTGTTAGGCATATTAGCCGATAAAACTTCGGTGGGTTTTGTGTATCAAATTTGTTCATTCTTGCCATTAATTGGTGTCATTTGTTATTTCTTACCCAATTTGAAACAAAAAAATAAAGTGTAATCATTTTGCTAACAAATTAATATTTGGAATTTAATTTACATAGTATATTTTTATTCACAAAAAAATAAACTATATTTGCATGACAAATTTTTATATAAAATGCAATTCCTCATTTATATTATTATATACCCGATTTTGATACTAGTATCTATATTACCATTTAGAATACTATATATCTTATCAGATTTATTATATATAATTGTTTATTATATCATTGGTTATAGAAAAAATGTTGTTAGAGACAATTTAGCACTTACACTACCTCATCTATCTCAAGCAGAGCGAAAAATCATTGAAAAAAAATCCTATAGCCACTTGTGCGATATGTTTTTAGAAATGATAAAAACCATGACTATTTCTAAAAATGAGATTTACAAACGCTATTATTTTGCCAATTTAGATTTTTATAAATCAATTGAAGCCGAAAAAAAAAGCATCATTTTAATGTGCGGACACTATGCCAGTTATGAATGGTTGGTTTCTTTAAATCAGCAAGTAGCTTTTAAAGGATTTGGAGTTTACAAAAAAATAAACAATCCTTATTTTGACCAATTGGTAAAAAAAATAAGAGCCCGTTTTGGCGCTACATTAATTTCTACAAAAGAAACTATTCCTACAATTATAGAGAATGTAAAAAACAATGTATTGTCTCTTTATGGTTTTGCAAGTGATCAATCGCCTACTTTACACAATGCAGTGCATTGGACCAAATTTTTAGGTGTAGAGGTGCCCATTCATGTTGGCGCCGAATCTTTAGCAAAAAAATATGATTTGAATATCCTTTTTTTGAAAACTATAAAAGTAAAAAGAGGCCATTATGTAGCTACTTTTGAACGATTATCTGATACCATTCTTGATACTCCAGATTATCAAATTTCTGATTTATTTATAAAAAAAGTAGAACATCAAATATATGAAGCTCCCGAATTTTATTTATGGACACATAAAAGATGGAAACATCGCAGAGCATAATTTTTTAAAAAGAAACTTCAAAAAATGGAAGTTTCTTTTTTTTTTGAAAAAAATTAAAAAATACTATGCTTGCATAATATTTTTTTACTATCTTTGAATTCGAAATCAAAACAACAATGAATACACTAAAAGAAAAAACAATTGACTATATACTTCGAACTACATGGCAAGCCGTTTCGAGAATGTATAACGAAGAAGCCTCTAAGTATGATGCAACTATGTCCGTAGGTTTTTTACTTTTAAGTTTAGATAAAGAAAAAGGAACACCATCAACAGCTTTAGGGCCTAAAATTGGGGTAGAAGCTACAAGTTTGACACGTACATTAAAATCGATGGAAGAAAAGGGACTCATTTACAAAAAACGAAATCCAAAAGATGGAAGAGGGGTATTGATTTATTTAACCGATTTTGGAAAACAAAAACGTGAATTGTCAAAACAAACAGTTTTAAAATTTAATGACATTATTAAACAACATATTTCTGAAGAAAAATTAAGACATTTTATAGAAGTAACTGAAGAAATCAACCATTTGATTAGTGAAAAAAAAATATTTTAAAATAACAATTAAAAAAATAACAAAATAACTAAAACAATGAAACGAATAATTAAAAAAGTTGCCGTTGTGGGCTCAGGCATCATGGGGTCTGGAATTGCCTGTCATTTTGCGAATATTGGCTTAGAGGTTTTGCTTCTTGACATTGTGCCAAACGCATTGACCGAAGCCGAGGAGAAAAAAGGTTTGACCTTAGAAAGTAAAGTGGTTAGAAATAGATTGGTAAACGATCATTTGGCGAATGCCTTAAAATCGAACCCCTCACCTATATATAGTCAGAAATTTGCAAACCGAATTACAACAGGAAACACCACAGACGATATGTCTAAAATCGCTTCTTGCGACTGGGTTATTGAAGTGGTTGTAGAACGTTTAGATATTAAAAAATTAGTTTTTGAACAAATCGACAAGTATAGAAAATCAGGTACTTTGGTTACTTCCAACACCTCTGGGATTCCAATTCAGTTTATGAGTGAAGGACGTTCAGAGGATTTTCAAGCTCATTTTTGTGGAACACACTTTTTTAACCCCGCACGTTATCTAAAATTGTTTGAGATTATTCCTGGTCCAAAAACCAGTTCAGAAGTATTGGATTTCTTAACGGAATATGGTTCTAAATTTTTAGGAAAAACATCGGTTGTTGCCAAAGACACTCCTGCTTTTATTGGAAACCGAATCGGAATTTTTGGTATCCAAAGTTTGTTCCATTTAGTTAAAGAAATGGGACTGACTATTGAAGAAGTAGATAAATTAACAGGGCCTGTAATTGGAAGACCAAAATCGGCTACGTTTAGAACAGTTGATGTGGTTGGTTTAGATACTTTAGTTCATGTTGCCAACGGAATTTACGACAACTGCCCGAATGACGAAGCACATGATTTGTTCCAACTTCCAGATTTTATTTCCAAAATGATGGAAAACAAATGGTTGGGTAGTAAAACTGGGCAAGGTTTTTATAAAAAAGAAGGAAAAGAAATTTTGTCTTTAGATCTAAATACATTAGAGTATAGAGCATCGAAAAGAGCTTCGTTTGCCACTTTAGAATTAACCAAAACCATCGACAAACCAATCGATCGTTTCAAAGTATTGGTAAAAGGAAAAGACAAAGCGGGAGAGTTTTACAGAAAAAATTTCGCTGCCATGTTTGCTTATTGTTCCAATAGAATTCCTGAGATTTCAGATGATTTTTATAAAATTGACGATGCCATGAAAGCTGGTTTTGGCTGGGAAAATGGCCCATTCGAAATTTGGGATGCTATTGGGGTTGCCAAAGGAATCGAACTAATGAAAACCGAAGGATATGAACCAGCAGCTTGGGTAACCGAAATGCTTGCTTCGGGAAGTAGCAGTTTTTATTCTGTAAAAGAAGGTGCTACTTATTATTATAATATTCCATCAAAATCACAAACAAAAGTTCCTGGACAAGATGCTTTTATCATTTTAAATAACATTCGCGAAAGCAAAAAAGTTTGGAGTAATAGCGGTGCAATTATCCAACATTTGGGTGACGGAATTTTGAATCTTGAATTCCAATCCAAAATGAATACCATTGGTGGCGATGTGCTACAAGCTATCAACAAAGCCATTGACTTAGCCGAAAAAGAATACAACGGTTTGGTTATTGGAAATCAAGGAGCTAATTTCTCTGTGGGTGCCAACATCGGAATGATTTTCATGATGGCAGTTGAGCAGGAATACGACGAGTTGAATATGGCTATTAAAATGTTCCAAGACACCATGATGCGAGTGCGTTACTCGGCAGCTCCAGTAATTGTTGCACCTCACGGAATGACATTAGGAGGTGGATGTGAAATGACCATGCACGCCGACCGAGTAGTGGCAGCAGCAGAAACCTATATTGGATTAGTAGAATTTGGTGTTGGAGTTATTCCAGGTGGTGGAGGTTCTAAAGAAATGGCATTACGTGCTTCCGATTTATTCCACAAAAATGATGTAGAATTGAATGTATTGCAAGAATATTTTTTAACTGTTGGAATGGCAAAAGTAGCGACATCTGCTTATGAAGCTTTTGACATGGGAGTTTTACAAAAAGGAAAAGATATTGTGGTAGTCAATAAAGACCGCCAAATTGCAGTTGCTAAACAAGTAGCACTTCAAATGGCAGAACAAGGATATACGCAACCAATTCAAAGAAAAGACGTAAAAGTGCTTGGGAAACAAGCCTTAGGAATGTTTTTAGTAGGAACTGACCAAATGCAGGCTGGTAAATACATTTCTGAACATGATAGAAAAATTGCGAACAAATTGGCTTATGTAATGGCTGGTGGTGATTTATCTGAACCAACCTTGGTGAGCGAACAATATTTATTAGATATTGAACGTGAAGCATTTTTATCACTTTGTACAGAAAGAAAAACATTGGAAAGAATTCAGTTTATGTTGACTAAAGGGAAGCCTTTGAGAAATTAGAAGCTCCTTAGGAGCGACCTGTTTATAGTAGTAGAAATGTAAAAAAACAATATAGCTCCGTAGGAGCGACCTGTTTGTAGTAGTAGAAATGTAAAAAAACAATATAGCTCCGTAGGAGCGACCTGTTTGTAGATTGTTTAATTAAATTATAAACCAGATTATTGTGTGTAAAAATGGCAAATACCTATTCACAAATATATATTCAAATTGTTTTTGCGGTAAAAGGCAGGCAGAATTTGATAATGAAAGAAAATCGTGAAGAATTACATAAATTCATCACTGGGATTGTAACAAATAGAGAACAAAAATTGTTATCAATATTTGCAATGTCCGATCATGTACATATTTTAGTAGGTTTAAAACCAAACATTTCAATTTCTGATTTAGTTAGAGATATAAAAGCGGGCTCGTCTAAATTTATCAATGATAGTAAATGGATCAATGGGAAATTTAATTGGCAAGAAGGATTTGGAGCATTTTCATATTCCAAAAGCAATTTAGATAATGTAATAAAATACATTTTAAATCAAGAGGAACATCATAAAAAAAGAACATTTAAAGAGGAATATATAGATTTTTTAAAAAAATTTGAAATTGAATATAATGAAAAATATCTGTTTGAATGGATAGAATAATTTATAACAAACAGGTCGCTCCTACGGAGCTAAAAAAACGCAAAAACTATTGGGGCTACAAACAGTAAACCTCTACGAGGTTTTAGAAATTCAAAAAAGTTTAAGAAAATAAAAAAATAGACAGAAAAATTTAAGAAAAATGCAAACAACAAACACCCAATTATTTCAATCTGTCAAAGAAATTATTCAGGAATCTCGGCAACGGGTTTACCGAATGGTTAATGCAGCTTTGCTTGAAACGTATTGGAAAATAGGGCAATTAATTGTTGAAGATGAACAACAAGGCAATTCAAAGGCTGTTTATGGAAAAGCAACGTTAAAAAACTTGGCAAACGAATTGACTCTTGAATTTGGTAAAGGGTTTGACGAGAGAAATTTAAACAATATGAGGGCTTTTTATAAAAGCTTTCCAATTTGGAACGCATTGCGTACCGAATTGAGTTGGACACATTATCGCTTGCTTTCCCGCATTGAGTCAGAAGACAAAAAATGGTATTATTTGAATGAAAGTGTAGCATGCAACTGGAATAGCAGAACTTATCAATTAAAAAATTAATAAATAACAACCAATAAAACCTATTGACCCCTAATAGGAAATCTAGGGGATTTATATGAAAACAGCATACATAGTAAAAGCATACAGAACTGCCGTAGGCAAAGCGCCAAAAGGGGTTTTTCGATTCAAAAGACCGGATGAGTTGGCAGCAGAAACTATTCAATTTATGATGAATGAGTTACCTGATTTTGACAAAACTCGAATTGACGATGTGATGGTAGGAAATGCCATGCCAGAAGCAGAACAAGGATTAAACGTAGGCCGATTAATTTCATTGATGGGATTAAAAGTTACGGATGTTCCTGGTGTAACCGTAAATAGATATTGTGCCTCAGGCTTGGAAACTATCGGAATGGCTACTGCCAAAATTCAAAGTGGAATGGCTGATTGTATCATTGCTGGCGGAGCTGAAAGTATGTCTTTTATTCCGATGGGAGGGTATAAACCAACCCCTGATTATGCCGTAGCGGCAGCAGGAAACGAAGATTACTATTGGGGTATGGGATTGACTGCCGAAGCGGTTGCCAATCAATTTAACATTTCTCGTGAAGATCAAGATGAATTTGCTTTCAATTCACACCAAAAAGCTTTGAAAGCACAAGTAGAAGGAAAGTTTGACAAACAAATTGTTCCTATTAATGTAGAGCAAACATTTATAAACGAAAACGGTAAAAAAGAAACTAAAACCTATACTGTATCGAAAGATGAAGGGCCTAGAGCCGACACGAACATAGCTGCTTTAGGCAATTTAAAACCTGTTTTTTCTGCTGATGGAAGTGTAACCGCAGGAAACTCTTCTCAAATGAGTGATGGAGCTGCTTTTGTTTTGGTTATGAGTGAAGAAATGGTAAAAGAATTGGGCGTTACTCCAATTGCACGCTTGGTCAATTATGCCTCAGCTGGTGTTGAACCACGAATCATGGGTATTGGTCCTGTGAAAGCCATTCCGAAAGCCTTAAAACAAGCAGGTTTAAGCTTAAATGATATAGATTTAATAGAGTTAAACGAAGCATTTGCTTCACAATCATTAGCAGTTGTACGCGAATTAGGTTTAAATCCTGAAATCGTAAACGTGAATGGTGGTGCAATTGCATTAGGTCATCCGCTAGGTTGTACAGGAGCCAAATTATCGGTACAATTATTTGATGAAATGAAAAGACGAGGTAGCAAATATGGTATCGTAAGTATGTGTGTTGGAACAGGTCAAGGAAGTGCGGGGATATATGAATTGATATAAGCCCCCTAACCCCCGAAGGGGGAATTTAGATTGTGGACATTCTTTGTATTATAAAATTATAATTAAAAATATTTTAGTAAAATTAAAACCCTACTCACCCCTAGTAGGAATTCCCCTTTCGGGGGTTAGGGGGCTAATATGGAAGACATAACCAGAGGAGGACAATTCCTTGTAAAAGAAACTAAATGTGAAAATATATTCACACCTGAAGATTTTTCTGAAGAACAAATCATGATGCGTGATTCTGTTAAAGAATTTGTGGACAAAGAAATTTGGCCAAACAAAGACCGTTTTGAAAAGAAAGATTATGCATTAACTGAAGAAACCATGCGTAAAGCAGGCGAAATGGGTTTCTTGAGTATTTCGGTTCCTGAAGCTTATGGCGGAATGGGAATGGGATTTGTAGATACTTGTTTAGTTTGCGATTACATTTCGGGAGCAACAGGTTCATTTTCAACAGCTTTTGGTGCACATACCGGAATTGGAACCATGCCAATTACTTTATATGGAACCGAAGAACAAAAACAAAAATACGTTCCGAAATTAGCTTCTGGAGAATGGTTTGGAGCCTATTGTTTAACTGAACCAGGAGCAGGAAGTGACGCCAATTCAGGTAAAACAAAAGCGGTTTTGTCTGAAGACGGAACGCATTACAAAATTACGGGACAAAAAATGTGGATTTCTAATGCTGGTTTTTGTTCGCTATTTATCGTTTTTGCTAGAATTGAAGACGATAAAAACATCACAGGATTCATTTTGGAAAACACAGCTGACAACGGAATTTCTTTTGGAGAAGAAGAGCACAAATTAGGAATTCGTGCTTCATCTACTCGTCAGGTTTTCTTTAATGAAACTAAAATACCTGTTGAAAATATGCTGTCTGAAAGAGGAAACGGTTTCAAAATTGCGATGAATGCCTTGAATGTAGGTCGTATCAAATTGGCAGCTGCTTGTTTGGATGCCCAACGTCGAGTAACATCTAATGCAATTCATTATGCCAATGAAAGAATTCAATTTAATACACCAATTGCTTCTTTTGGTGCTATCAGATATAAACTAGCAGAAATGGCAACATCAACTTATGCTGGAGAAAGTGCCACGTATAGAGCTGCAAAAGACATTGAAAATAGAATCAAAATTAGAGAAGCAGAGGGCACTTCGCATCAAGAAGCCGAATTGAAAGGCGTAGAAGAATTTGCTATTGAGTGTTCTATTTTGAAAGTAGCCGTTTCTGAAGATGTTCAAAATTGCTCTGACGAAGGAATTCAAATTTATGGAGGTATGGGATTCTCAGAAGATACTCCGATGGAATCTGCTTGGAGAGATGCTCGAATTGCACGTATATATGAAGGTACTAACGAAATCAATCGAATGCTTTCTGTTGGGATGTTAATCAAAAAAGCCATGAAAGGCCATATAGACTTATTAGGTCCTGCTTCCAAAGTTCAAGAAGAATTAATGGGGATTCCATCTTTTGACACCCCTGATTATTCCGAACTATTCTCTGAAGAAAAAGAAATGATTGGCAAACTGAAAAAAGCCTTCTTGATGGTTGCGGGTGGTGCCGTTCAAAAATACGGTATGGATCTAGACGCTCACCAACAATTATTGATGGCTGCTGCCGATATTTTGATTGAAATTTATATGGCAGAAAGCACCATTTTGAGAACAGAAAAAATGGCTAAAAAACAAGGTGAAGCAGCTGTAAATGAGCAAATTGCTATGGCAAAACTCTATTTGTACAAAGCCGTTGATATTGTAGCTCAAAGAGGAAAAGAAAGTATTATTTCTTTTGCCGAAGGAGACGAACAACGTATGATGTTGATGGGCTTACGCCGATTTACAAAATACACCAACATGCCAAATATTGTTGGATTAAGAGAGCAAATTACAGCCAAATTGGTTGCCGAAAATAGCTATTGCTTTTAATTTTTTTTATAATTAAAAAAGGCTGTCCAATTATTTTTGGACAGCCTTTTTTATTCAAAAAAAATTTTCGTGATGTATTTATAAAAAATAGATATTAAAAAAATAGATTTTTGTAAATAAATACGCTATTTACATTAGTCACTCCTAATACAAATTAATCATTTTTATTAAACCAGTTGATGAGCGATCAAATATTCTGCAATTTGAATGGTGTTGGTAGCTGCCCCTTTACGTAAGTTGTCTGCAACTATCCATAAATTTAATGTGTTGGGTTGGCTTTCGTCTCTACGGATTCTACCAACAAAAACTTCGTTTTTTCCTTGGGCAAACAATGGCATTGGGTACGAAAAAGCATCCAAATCGTCTTGAACTATTACGCCATCGGTTTGGCTCAAGATAGATCGTACTTCTGCAACATCAAAATCGTTTGTAAATTCAACATTTACGGCTTCGCTATGTCCTCCAACGATTGGAACTCGCACGGCAGTTGCAGTAACAGCAATCGTATTGTCGCTCAAAATTTTTTGAGTTTCACGAACCAGTTTCATTTCTTCTTTAGTATAACCGTTGGGTTCAAAACTGTCGCAGTGAGGAATTGCATTACGGTGTATTTGGTATTTGTAAGCCATATCGCCTTGAATACCCGCATATTCGTTTTCTAATTGTTTTACAGCTTTTACGCCAGTTCCTGTAATGGACTGGTATGTAGAAATAATGATTCTTTTTATGTCGTATTTTTGATGCAATGGTGCTAATGCCATAACCATTTGAATTGTAGAGCAATTGGGATTGGCAATAATTTTATCTTCTTTGGTTAATTGGTTGGCATTAATTTCTGGAACGATTAATTTTTTTGTAGGATCCATTCTCCAAGCCGACGAGTTGTCTATAACAGTTGTGCCCGCTGCTGCAAATTTTGGAGCCCACTCCAAGGAGGTATCGCCTCCGGCTGAAAAAACTGCAATATCGGCTTTCATCTCTACGGCTGTTTGCATGCCAACTACTTTGTATTTTGTGCCTTTGAACTCAATTTCTTTTCCAACGGATTTTTCAGATGCTACTGGAATTAATTCTGTTACTGGAAAATTTCTTTCTGCTAAAACTTGTAGCATTACCTCGCCAACCATTCCGGTTGCCCCTACAACTGCTATTCTCATGATAATTTATGTTTTGTTTTTTATTTTACTATTTGATGGTACAAAAGTAAATAATAAAATTAGAGTAACAAGGGGATTAACAAAAAATAACAAAATGTTATATTTAAAACATTTTGTGTAATTAAAAAATGTTCAAATAAAAAAGGCTGCCCCAAAAAATGGGTTCAGCCTTTTGAAATGTGTGCTTTTAAAATTAAATTATTTTTTTAATAAATCTCGAATTTCGGTTAAAAGTTGTTCTTGAGTTGGACCAGTTGGTGCTGGTGCAGCAGCTTCTTCTTTCTTTTTGGCTTTATCAGCGGCTCTTAATAATACAAAAATAAAGAAAGCAATAATGATAAAATTAAGAAGTGCTTGAAGTAAATTGCCATAAGTTATTACGGCAGCTCCTGCTTTTTTGGCGGCTTCTAAATTTTTGTAAACATTGCCGTCGAGTGAAATAAATTTTTGAGTAAAATCAACACCACCTGTTATTAAACCAATAATTGGCATGATGATATCTTCTACGGCAGAGGTTATCACTTTGCCAAAAGCGCCGCCAATAACAACGGCTGTTGAAAGGCTTAAAATATCGCCTTTCATAAGAGAGGCTTTAAAATCTGCAAAAAATCCCATAGTTTTTTAATTTAGAGTTAATTAGGAGGCGAAGATAAGAAAAAAAATGAATTGAAAATACATTTTGTTGGATCAAAAATAGATTAATTAAGGTTGAAAGGTTGTTTTTTAGGGATAAATGGCTTTTTTTTGATTTTTTTGAAGTGTTTTTTGAAAGATTGAAGTTGTTTGTATAGCCCCGATAGTAATGGAAATCCTTTTGTTTTTTTTGGGATGGACTTCAATTGGAAATGGCGTCATCCTTATTTGTGAATTAGTTTGTTTTGAAAACGACAAAAAAACAAAAGATTGTAATGGATAGCGGGACGGGTGCAGATTGAAAACGGGGTGTTGTGCTTCGAGAAAAAAAGGGCGTTGTTGTTTTTGGTTCAACATGTATTGTGAATGGTGGTTGCAATTAAAAGGGTAAGATAATTGAAAAAAAATGTGATTTCAAAATTAAAATAATTATTTTTGCGTTTGCAATGTAAAGTAGATTAAAAAAAATAAACCAAAAAACTATCAATTATGAAAAAAATATTAATGCTATTGTGTGGTGTTTTAGCATGGGGATGCCAGGCACAGAAAGAAGAATTTGCGGCGGGAGCTTTAGAAGCGACACTGATGAACAGTGCTGAAAAACAAGTAAAGTTTTCGGATATTTTAAAAAAACATCAAGGAAAGACTTTGGTTATAGAGGTTTGGGCTTCATGGTGCTCTGATTGTGTGAAAGCCATGCCAAAAGTAAAAACCTTGCAAGCTGCAAATCCTGAGGTTTCGTTTGTGTTTTTGTCTATGGACAAAACGGTTGAAAAATGGAAGCAAGGGATTGACAAACATGAATTGGTTGGCGATCATTATATGGCAAACGATGGTATGAAAGGCGTTTTTGGACAGATGATAGATTTGGATTGGATTCCGAGGTATATTATAGTGGACAAAACGGAAAAAGTAGTATTGTATCGCGCTGTAGAGACTGATTTTGAAAAGATGAGTACTATTCTAAAAACTATACACTAAACATGAGAACAAAAATTGTAGCAGGAAACTGGAAAATGAACAAAAATGCCGAGCAAACGGAAGATTTGTTGAATGAATTGATAGACCAATTGCCATCGGACAAAGAAGTAAAAATTATAGTGGCTCCGACATTTGTTAATTTGTCATCGGCAGTTGAGCATTTGAATTTTACAAACATTACGGTTGCGGCACAAAACATGCACCAAGCCGAGGGCGGGGCATTTACGGGAGAAATTTCGGCAGATATGCTAAAAAGTATTGGCGTGAACACCGTGATATTGGGTCATTCTGAAAGAAGAGCCTATTGTCATGAAACCGATGCGTTGTTGGCCAATAAAGTAGATACGGCATTGAAGCATGAAATGGATGTGATTTTTTGTTTTGGAGAGGAGTTGAAAGACCGTCAAGACAAGCAACACTTTAATGTGGTAGAAAATCAATTAAGAGATGGCTTGTTTCATATAGAAAAATCATCGTGGGAGCACATTATTTTGGCTTATGAACCCGTATGGGCCATTGGTACGGGAGAAACGGCCAGTCCGGAACAGGCACAAGAAATGCACGAGTTTATACGAGCAACAATTAGAAAAGGATTTGGAGCAGACATTGCAGAGGGTGTTTCGATATTGTATGGAGGCAGTGTAAAGCCAGATAATGCCAAAGAAATATTTTCTAAACCCGATGTTGATGGTGGTTTGATTGGTGGTGCTGCTTTGAAAGCTTCGGATTTTGTGGCTATTGTAAATGGCATTTAGGCCATAAAAGCCAGCTTAGAAGAAAAGCGGTAATGAAAATTGTCGCTTTTCTTTTTTTTTAATTATTAAATTATAAATTACATTTGTATGTCAAATATTTATATGGGTTATCATTTTGAGGTGAGCCCTAAAGCATTGGGATCGGAAATATTAATAGCCGAATTGGGCGAACTGCCATTTGAAAGTTTTATAGAAACAGAGGCTGGCATGACGGCTTATATTCAGAAATCGTTTTGGAATGAACAAATTTTGGATGAGGTCATGGTTTTGAAAAACGAAGACTTTACCATTTCCTATACGGTAGAAGAAATTGCACAAGTAAATTGGAATGAAGAGTGGGAGAAAAATTTTGAGCCAATTGAAGTGGATGGAATGTGTCATGTAAGAGCCCCCTTTCATCCTAAAACGGAGGCGAAATATGATATAGTAATAGAGCCTAAAATGAGTTTTGGGACAGGACATCATGAAACGACTCACATGATGATTCAGCATTTGTTATCCATGGAAGTAGCGGGATTGAAAACTTTAGATATGGGATGTGGCACTGCCATTTTGGCTATTTTGGCCGAAATGAAAGGAGCAAAACCCATTGATGCCATAGATATAGACAACTGGTGCTACTTGAACTCTATTGAAAATGCAGAGCGAAATGATTGCCAACACATTAGCGTTTATGAAGGAGATGCCGCCCTATTAGCAGACAAAAAATATGATTTGATAATAGCCAACATCAATAGAAACATCCTTTTGAACGACATGGAAGCCTATTGCAACAGTTTACAATCCAAAGGCATCATTTTATTTAGTGGGTTTTATGAAGAGGATATTCCATATATAGACGCTGCCTGTATTGCAAATGGATTGCAATTTGTAAATCAATTAAAAAGAAACAACTGGGTTTCGATGAAATATATTAAAAATTAAATTAAAATTTGTTTATGTCCACGATTGAAAAAGTTAAAGAAAAGAAAGCTGTTTCAGAACAATTAGCGGCACATAATGAAATAGTATTGTATAATGATGATGTGAACACATTTGATCATGTAATAGATACACTAATTGCAGTTTGTAAACATACTGCCGAACAAGCTGAACAATGTGCTATTTTAGTACATTATAAAGGAAAATGTACTGTAAAAACAGGCAGTTTGAAAGAACTAAAACCACAATGTTTACAATTATTAGAAGCAGGATTAAGTGCTGAAATTATTTGAATTATTTTAGTTTATTTAAAAAACAAATGTTATTTTTGAAAATGCAATAAATTTCATTAAAAAAATATAAGAATATGGCAGAATATGGTAAAATATTAGTAATTGCAATGCCCATTTTTTTAACTTTAATCTTTATTGAAAAAATTTATGGCCTGATAATTAAAAATGATACTGTACCATTAATTGATACCTTATCTAGTTTAAGTTCAGGATTAATAAATACATTAAAAGATATTTTAGGAATGTCTATTACTGTTTTGTCGTATGAATTTTTAGTTCAACACTTAGCAATTACACACTTGAGTACCAATATATATACTTATATTATTACATTTATAGTAATAGATTTTTACGGATATTGTTCGCATCGCTGGGCTCATAGAATCAATATTTTGTGGAATTCACACGCCATACATCATAGTAGTGAAGAGTTTAATTTGGCATGTGCCTTGCGACAGCCTTTTGCGGTTATATTCAAGTTTTATTCCTTTTTGTTGTTACCAGCGGCTCTTTTAGGTATAGATCCAAAAGTAATAGCTACCACCATGCCTATTCATTTGTTTTTGCAATTTTGGTACCATACCAGACACATTCAAAAAATGGGTGTTTTGGAACACATCCTTGTTACCCCCTCACATCATAGGGTTCATCATGCTATAAATCCAGAATATATGGATAAAAATTTTGCACAGATTTTTATTGTTTGGGATAAATTTTTTGGTACGTTTCAGGAAGAATTAGACCATGTTCCAGCTGTTTATGGCATTACTAGGCCCGCAAATACTTGGAATCCATTTTGGATAAA
Organism: Flavobacterium branchiophilum NBRC 15030 = ATCC 35035; assembly: GCF_002217205.1. GTDB lineage: Bacteria > Bacteroidota > Bacteroidia > Flavobacteriales > Flavobacteriaceae > Flavobacterium > Flavobacterium branchiophilum. Next base: position 16,364 of record NZ_MUGT01000060.1, read on the forward strand.
TTTTCAACATTTGTGGTTATTGATACAAGATGCTTGGAGGGTACCCAGCTGGAAAGATACATTTTTGATTTGGTTTAAACCCACAGGTTGGAGACCAGCAAACTTTGATGAATTGTATCCTATTCAAAAAATAAATGATATTTATAATTTCAAAAAATACAACACCTATTATTCTAATAAATTGGTTGTATGGAGTTCTTTTCAAATTATTTTCATTTTGTCACTTTCGAGCTATTTATATTATTTTATTTCAGAAATTGGCCATACTAATATCTATATTTATGGCATATTTATTTTTATAAGTATTTACAGCTATACTGAATTATTAAATTGTAACAAAAGGGTACTATTTCCTGAAATATTAAAATTTGTATTAGGTATATACGTTTTAATCCTAAACAAAAGTTGGTTTGCTGCTGAAAAATATTTTGAATATGCAACTCAATTCATGTATTTGTATTTAATAATTTCATTAGTTGCAACCTTATATTTTGTTTGGAATAACTTTGAAAAACCAAAAGATGAAAACAATTAACCTGATTCAAAAATTATTTTTTATAAATGCCGTTGTCTATTTGATATTGCTATCCATTGGATGTCCATTTGCGGCATTTTTTAAAGCATTAATTGTATTGATATTAATGGCAAAAGTAGCTTTTCAAGAGCCATTTCCTACAAAAAAAACAGTATTATATGCCTTGTTTTTCTCGTGGTTGGGCGATGTTTTATTAATTTTTGATACCAAATCAGCATTGTTTTTTATTTTTGGTTTAGTTGGTTTTTTAATTTCCCATGTTTTCTATTGCCTTACATTTATTCAACAAAAAAAAGCTATTGCACTACCACTAAAATTACAATTAATGGTTGCCATTTGCTTTACAATATATTTCTTTTACATTTTGTCTGTATTATATCCTTATTTAGGCACTTTAAAAATTCCCGTAATTGTGTACGCTATGTTTTTAACTTTGATGGGATTTTTTGGCTTAAAAATCAGTTTGTATGTTTACAAAAACGATCAATTCAATATTGCAACGGGAGTTTTCTTATTTATATTTTCAGATTCAATTTTAGCTATCAATAAATTTGCAACACCAATTCAGAATGGCAATTTCATCATTATGTTGTCTTATATTTTAGCACAATATTTATTAATATCAGGAATTATAAAACAAAACAAACATTAATGTGGCAATTTATCTTTGATAATACCATATAAAAAAGTACCTAAAAGTGCTCCTAAAAGTACAAACCCAACTGCTTTAAAACCTGCGCCAAGCAAAATAAATATGGGGCCTGGGCACGATCCTACTAAAGCCCAACCTAAACCAAAGATCCCTCCGCCTATCCAATATCGGTATAGTCCTTTTTCTTTATTTGGAATACTAATGGCCTCACCATCAATTGCTTTGACACCACTTTTTTTGATCCATTGCACACCAATGATGCCTGTAAAAACGGCAACTCCAATGATACCAAACATGTGAAATGATTGAAACTGAAACATTTCATAAATTCTGTACCAAGAAACGGCTTCAGACTTTGTTAAAACAATTCCAAAAACAAAACCTACTAGCAAAAACTTTATATATTTCATAAAAAACACTATTTATTTTAAAAAATCGCCATCAATAATTAATAAACTAACGCCATTTTTGGAAATTGAACGATGAGAACTGCTATCGTCTGAAGCAATATAAGACATTCCTTTTGTTAGACGAATTTTTTCGCCTGTTTCTAATTCGCTTTCAAATTCACCATCTAAACAATAAACAATATGTCCTTTTTGACACCAATGATCGGCCAAATAACCAGCACTATACTTTACAATTCGTACCCTAAATCCATCAAACTGGACTGTTTTCCAATCTGAAGTACCCGTAAAACCAGGATGAAAAGTCTCTTGAATTTGAGACCAATCAATAATTTGAAAAGGTATGTTACTCATCATGATTTAGTGAAAATTAAAGGGAGGATAAAATGTGACATGATCAAACCACCAACAAAAAAACCAATTACAGCTTTTAAAGATTGAACTTGCAAATTGCTTAAACCAGCAATGGCATGACCCGAAGTGCAACCGCCTGCATATCGAGATCCAAAACCAATGAGCAAACCGCCTAGTAATAATATTAATACTTGTTTTGGATTATTTGAAAAAGATACAGAAAAAAGTGCGTCTGGTAGCAACTTGCCGTTTGGAGCCTCTATTCCCATAGCAGTTAATTGCGAAATGGTTTTAGGATTGAGCGTTACATTGTTGGGACTTTGCATAAAATGAGTAGCAAAAAATCCTCCAAACATAGTACCAATAAGTACAACCAAATTCCATTTTTGAGTTTTCCAATCAAATTTAAAAAAATCGGCACATCTACCAGCGCCAGCCATAGTACATAACGTCCTTAAATTGGACGACATACCAAAAACTTTTCCAAAATAATTTAAAAGTAGCATGATTATTGCAATCAAAAAACCCGATATAGCCCAATGCCATGTTTCAAAAAGTAAATTCATATTGTTTTTTGAGCCAAAAGTATTAAATTTAGTTACTAAAAACCTATTTTTATTAATAATTTTGCAACCCTTTCTAATTTTAATTTTTGACATCAGCTAGAACAACTTGTTTTTTGCAAACCAATACCAATAAACAAAAAACGTAAATACACAATAATTATAACCATTAAATATTACATAAATGAATAAAATTAAATACTTTTTATTAATAATTATAAATTTTAGCATACTTTCTTGTATAAGTACCAAATCAACATTGAAAAATGTAGATCCAAATGCCATGAAACCTAAAATTACGAAACAATACGTTTTTGAATTAACCGCTGTGAGTAATGATGATAGGTATGGTTATGACAAAGATTTTCCAATCAATGTATTTTACCAAAACACCAACAACGAAGAATTGAATCATAAAAGGTATTTGAACGCTTTATGTGGGCCCAATGGCGAAAAAATAAGCTATACAAAAACAGGAATTTGCTGTCCATTTCCAACAAAAAACGATAAAACAGGAGCTGGATTTATAAGTGTATATGAAATTACTTATGAAGGTATCAAAAAGCCCCTCATTTTATACCTCAATCATTATGAAAAAGGGGCACTTTTGGCACCAAAAGGATTAAATATTGCTTCTAAATTTCAATAAAATAAAACTCCTACAATATTTTCTAAAAAATGACAAAAGTCATTAATAATAAAAAAGGGATGCTTACCTTTGCCAAAAAAATTCAACTAATTGCATAAAAGATGAATATAAATAATATCCCCCAAATCAAACATACAGAAAGCGGACAGTTTTTTGTATTGGCCGGTCCGTGTGCTATCGAAGGAGAGGAAATGGCAATGAAAATTGCAGAAAGATTAGTTACTATAACTAATAATTTACAAATTCCATTTGTTTTTAAAGGATCTTTCAAAAAAGCCAACAGATCAAGAATTGATAGTTTTTCTGGCATTGGCGACGAAAAAGCACTTAAAATTCTTCGGAAAGTATCGGAAAGTTTTCAAGTTCCAACCATTACAGACATCCATACCAATGAAGATGCTGCAAAAGCAGCTGCCTATGTAGATGTGTTGCAAATACCCGCATTTTTAGTAAGACAAACCGACCTTGTGGTTGCTGCCGCTCAAACAGGTAAAACCGTCAATTTGAAAAAAGGGCAATTTATGAGCCCCGAGAGCATGAAACATGCCGTTCAAAAAGTATTAGATTGCCACAATGATAATATTATGGTTACAGACAGAGGTAGTATGTTTGGCTATCAGGATATGATTGTCGATTTTAGAGGCATCCCTACCATGCAACAATATGCAACTACTGTTTTAGATGTAACCCATTCCTTACAACAACCCAATCAGATGGCTGGTGTTACAGGAGGCCGACCAGACATGATAGAAACTATTGCAAAAGCGGGCATAGCGGTTGGTGTAGATGGCATTTTTATAGAAACCCATTTTGATCCAGCAAATGCAAAAAGTGATGGTGCCAATATGTTGCACTTGGACTATTTTGAAGACTTAATGAAAAAATTAGTCGCCATCAGACAAACTATTAATCAATTTTAAAAAAATAATGAAAAAAATAGCAGCTATATCTCTTTTGTTTTTAGAGATATGTAATATTTATGCACAGGATGTAAAATCAAACACATACACTGCTCACAATAAAGGTAAATTTTTTATATTTTGGGGAGGAAATAGAGAAAGTTACTCCAAATCTGACATACATTTTACAGGGAAAGATTATGATTTTACCTTGTCAAATGTGGCCGCCATAGACAAACCCAAAGGGTGGCATGTTGATTATATCAACCCAGGTAGAATGACCATTCCACAAACCAATTTTAGAATGGGCTATTTTATCAACGATCATTATAACATTTCTATTGGTGTAGATCACATGAAATATGTAATGGAACAAAACCAAAGTGTGGCCATAAACGGTACATATCCAGCAAGTTACAACGGAAATCAAATCAATAACGGTATCGTTAATTTGGCAGATGAAAAATTCTTAACCTTTGAACATACAGACGGATTGAACTATGTAAATACTGAATTTTCGAGAGTTGATGATGTGTCAAAATATTTACATCTTACAAACACAGATACATTTCAAGTCAATATAACAGAAGGCGTTGGAGCTGGTGTTTTATATCCTAAAACCAATACTATGCTTATGGGCAAAGCCAGACATGATGATTTTCATATATCTGGTTACGGATTATCAGCAAAAGCGGGGCTTAATTTAACTTTTTACAAGCATTTCTTTATACAAGCAGAGTTAAAAGGAGGCTATATCAACATGCCCGATGTTAAAACAACTTTTGAAAACGAAGACAAAGCCTCACAGCATTTTTGGTTTTTGCAAAGAATCATTGCTTTTGGTGGTATTTTCAAACTCTAAAACAAAACAGTCCTTTATATTAATTTTTTTTTATAAAACAAAATAGCCTTCATATTTGAAGGTTTTTTTGCATCAATACACTTGCAATTCCATTATCTTTGTTCCCAATAAATATCAAAATATGCACAATAAAAGTTTACTTAAAGGCGTTTTTTTAGTAGGAATTGGAGCGGCAAGTTATGGCATGTTGGCAACATTTGTAAAATTAGCATACCTTGAAGGCTATACAACAGCAGAAATTACTACATCTCAATTCGTTTATGGGCTTCTTGGCGTTTGGCTTGTTGTAGCATTTCAAAACATCAAAAATGGTTCAAATACAGTTGTAGTACATACAACTGATCGGCTCAAACTCCTTCTTGCAGGCACATCACTTGGTATGACAAGTGTGTTTTATTATTTGTGTGTCAAATATATTAATGTTTCCATTGCTATTATTTTGCTAATGCAAACCGTTTGGATAGGTGTTTTGGTAGAAATGATTGTAGAAAAAAAACGGCCATCTAATCAAAAAATAGCTGCTGTGGTTTTGGTCTTAATAGGTACAGTGCTGGCAACCAACGTGTTAAACCATTCTATTGCATTAGATTGGCGTGGCTTGTTTTGGGGATTGCTCTCTGCCCTATCCTTTTCTACTACAATGTTTACGGCCAATAGGATAGCCAATCACTTACCCTCTGCAAAAAGAAGTTTATATATGCTTGTTGGAGGCGGTATAGTAATCCTGTTTTTTTTAATCATAACACAAAATACTCCGTTTAATTATACTATTTTTACAAAATGGGGCATTTTATTAGCGCTGTTTGGAACCATCATACCACCATTATTAATGAACGTAGGATTTCCATTGACAGGTATTGGATTGGGTAGTATAGTTGCAGCATTAGAGCTGCCTGTTTCGGTATTAATGGCTTATTTTTTGTTGCATGAAAATGTATTTTTGCTTCAATGGATAGGCATTTTATTGATAATTGTAGCCATAATTGGGATGAATATTAACTTAAAAAAATAAAATCGGATGCTTTTTATTGACGATACCCCAATGATATTTGAGCTTCCAGATGCAGACGTTACCTATTATCCTCATTTTTTTTCGGCACAAGAATCGGATTTTTTGATGGCTTATTTGCTAAAAAATATAGCATGGCAACAAGATACCATAAGGGTTTTTAACAAAACCCATTGGCAGCCTAGATTGACTGCTTTTTATGGTGATTTGGATAAAACCTATCGGTATTCGACTATTGAAATGCAGCCCAACACCTGGGATGCTGTATTGCTTTCTGTCAAACAACGGATTGATAATCAATTGGATACTTCATTTACCTCTGTATTGCTCAATTGGTATCGCAATGGAAAAGACAGCAATGGATGGCATGCAGATAATGAAAAAGAGTTGGGCAAAAACCCCATTATTGCTTCGGTAAGTTTTGGAGCCACTAGGGTTTTTCAACTAAAACACCATACCATTAAGGATGCAAAATGTCAATTGAATTTAGAACATGGGAGCTTATTGGTTATGAAAGGTACTACCCAACATTTTTGGAAGCATCAAATTCCGAAAACGACAAAACCTGTTGCCGACAGAGTCAATTTGACATTTAGGATATTGTATTCAAATGACATTTTAGACCAAAAATAGCAATAATACACATTCAAATTTGAAATAATATAATATTTTTTTTACAAAATTAGTATAAAAATTTTTATTTTTAATCCATGGTAATTATTTTTTCAAGAAAACTTATTTCAGCTGTTTGCTACCGTTTGGGTTTTGGTTTGAACTGAATTTTAAACTTTGAAGTGGCACTTGGTTGATGAAATTTTAAGAAAAACAATATTTGAAAACGGATTGTAGCCCAGATTGAAGTGGAAAACCCGGAGGTTCCAAATGGATTTTTTGTTGCTACAAAAGAGCGACCAGCGGAAGCTCCTTTTGTAGCAAACAAAAAACCTTTTGGAACCGAGGATTTGAAACGAAAAGCTGGATTGGCTTCTAATACCCAATATATTTATTTGATGGTTTTGATTAGTCAATTATTTTTTCAAAAAAAGAAAACTGAAAATGAGTCCTTTTCAAAAAGTTGATTTTAGGTTTGACTTTTTTTGAGGTATGCGTACTATTAGAATGATTGATATTAAAAGGGATAATTTTTTATTGATTATATTATTTTTGAGAAAAAAAGGTGTAGATAATTAAATTTTTATTATTTTTGAAATAAAAAACATGAATGAAATTATACACTATTTTTCAAGCATACCGTCGAGTCATAGAGGATTTATACTTGCATTTGGTATAGCTATTTTTTGGATTATTGAAAATATAAAGCCATTTCAAGCCTTTGATTATTTGAAATGGTCGCACGGTATTGTTAATATATTTTTTACAATAACTACAATTGTTGTTAATTTTATATTAGCATTTATATTAATTATGGCATCGAGTTGGGTAACCCAACAGCATTTGGGGTTGTTGGCAATACTTGGAATTGAAAATATATGGGTTTATACCGTGATGGGACTGCTGCTGATGGATTTTATTGGTGCTTATTTAGTGCATTATATAGAGCATAAAGTTCCTGTTTTATGGCGGTTGCACCTGATCCATCATTCTGATCCATGGGTAGATACGACAACGGCAAACCGACACCATCCTGGCGAAAGTGTGGTGCGATTTGTGTTTACAACAATGGCTGTGATTGTGGTTGGAAGTCCTATTTGGATGGTGTTTTTGTATCAAACGCTGTCTGTTGTAGCCACCCAATTTAATCATGCCAATGTGGCATTGCCAGACAAAATAGATCGGTTTTTGAGTTATTTTATCGTTACACCCAATATGCACAAAGTTCACCATCATTATCAAATGCCTTACACCGATTCTAATTATGGTAATATTTTTTCGGTTTGGGACAGGCTTTTTGGAACTTTTAGCGAGCTTGAGGGTGGTGCTATTGTGTTTGGAATTGATACAGATATGGATAAAAACAACAATAATAGCATAATTTATTTGTTAAAAATGCCGTTTTTTAACAAAAAATAAATTAATTTAATTTTTTTTAAACAATTTTAAAGAACCTATTATTTTTTTTCTTAATATTGAATTGAATTTATAACCCCTATAAAAAAAGAAATATCCTGAATTAATTTTCAAAATGAAAAAGAGTAAAACCATAGAATTGACCTGGGATCAAAAGGAAAAATTGATTTCATTGGCATTAGAAGAAAGAAACCCTTTCGAGATTATCAAAAAAGAACTTGGTGTTCAAGAAAAAGATGTTTTGGAAATCATGAAGAAAAAATTGCCAGCTGATAAATTTGAAGTTTGGAAAAAAAAGGCAAACGCTGCTAAACCAAAACCAAAACCAATAAAAATTGACGATTTTGATGATGAACTAGACGGTAAATACTATATCAAAAATAAATTTGATTAAACGAAACTCCCTCCTTTGGGAGTTTTTTTGTGCTTGAAAGTGATTTTTTTTAAAATAATTATACATTATATTAATTTGTATTTGAATATTGTTTAACTTAGTATAAATAATATTCAAATATGATTCCGAAACTTCCCATACAATGTCCGAGTTGCGAAAACGTGCTGTTGGTTAGACAACTGATATGCGAAAACTGCGAAACAACCGTTTCTGGACGCTATATGCTGCCTGTTTTTTTGAAGTTGACGGAAGAGGAGCAACAGTTTATTTTACAATTTTTGATTTCGAGTGGCAGTTTAAAAGAAATGGCTGCAAAAATGTCGATTAGTTATCCCACTGTTCGAAATAAATTAGATGATATTATTGAAAAAATATCAAATTTATAAATTTAAATACAATCAAAAAAATGTTTCTTACTTTAATCTATCCATATACCAAATTTACTGACAACAAACTACTTTTATTTGGTTTTATTGCTACGTTTATAGGTATTATATTGGGCAATTATTTTAATGTCAGATACGATGGTGCTATTGATTTGCATTTTGTTGGACAAACCAATCTAAAAACCACTGGTCTTGATTTGACAATCGATATTGGTGTAATTACTTTATTTTTATTTATATTTGGCATAATAATTAACAAAAAAACACGAATTTTAGATGTATTTATAGGTTGCCTTATTGCTCGATTTCCATTTTATTTGCTCACCATGTGTAATTTTAACAATCGTTTTTATACTATTTCCCAAAAATTAATTACCAAAGGCAATACTAATTGTTTGACTTCAACCGACGCTGCTGTATTGTTGGTTGTATCGTTTTTAGTCATTTTGAGTTTGATTTGGTTTTTTGTTTTATCTTATAATGGTTTTAAAATAGCTACAAATTTGAAAAATAAATTACATATTATCTATTATATAATTGCAATTTTTATAGCCGAAATAATTTCAAAATATTTAATAATTACATATAACACTTAAAAAAATGAAAAAAATTATACTGATTATACTGCTTTTTGTTGTAAAAAATACACATGCACAAGACCTTAAAACAGTTGAAATATCAATCAATCCATTGATAAATGGCACCTTATTTGAGCCAAACCAAATAACTAGTCAAACACCGCTAGTTATAGTAATTGCAGGCTCTGGACCAACCGATAGAAACGGCAATGCTCCAGGCATGACTAATAATTCATTGAAATATGTAGCCCAAGAATTGGCAAAAAATAAAATAGCCTGTTTTAGTTTTGACAAACGGATTATTGCCCAAATGAAAAATGGAACTGTAAACGAAAAAGAATTGAGCTTTGATACTTTTGTTGCAGATACAAAAGACGTATGCCAATATTTTATACAACAAAAAAAATACAGCAAAATAATCCTTGCAGGCCATAGCGAAGGGGCTTTGATTGGGATGTTAGCGGCACCTAATTTGGCTCAAGCTTACATTTCTATTGCTGGTGCTGGACGCACAATAGACGATATTATAGTAGAACAAATAGACAAACAGGCCCCTAGCATGAAAAACGAAGTGAGACAATGTTTAGACGTATTGAAACAAGGTAAAACATTTGAACTGAAAAATCAAATGTTGGCCTCGCAATTTAGAGAAAGTGTTCAGCCGTATATGATTTCGTGGATCAAATACAACCCACAACATGAAATAAAAAAATTAAATATTCCTACATTAATAATTAATGGAACAAAAGATATTCAAGTAAATAGCACCGATGCAAATTTGTTAAAGGCCTCAAAACCCGACGCTCAATTGGCAATTATTGACAACATGAACCACATATTTAGACACATCAAAGGCGATAATGCCGAAAATATAGCTTCTTATTCCAACCCCGATTTGCCTATTGACACAGAATTAGCAAAAACTATCATTACATTTATTAATAAATTATAAGTATTATGGATTTTCAAACAACGTTAGATAATCAAACCAAATGGATAACTGCGGGGGTATATGCCTTGTTTTTGGGCCTTATTTGTTTTACACTTTTTTTTGATACATTTGAAATAGTAACCGCAATTATACTTTTATTTATCCTAACCGTAATGACTATTGCAACGCTATATTATAAACCCAAAACAATAGCAATTCATGACAACGAAATCATTATCAAAAGACCAATTGGAAATGTAATATTAAAACGAACCAACATTGCATCGATTCAAATATTAAAAAAAAATGACCTAAAATGGAGTGTTAGAACCTTTGGAATTGGTGGATTTTTTGGTTATTATGGTGCATTTTGGAATAAAAAATATGGCACAATGACCTGGTATTTGACCCGCAGAAATGCCATGATCATGATTACTACAATTTCCAATTCAAAAATTTTGATCAGTCCAGATCAAGTGGATTTATTTGTAACAACTTACCAGAAAAAGGATTAAAAAAAAGCCTCAAATGTATAAACATTTTAGGCTTTTTTATAGGTTAATCTCTAATTAACTTTCTGTATTTGATACGTTTAGGAGTTAAATCACCCCCAAGACGTTTCTTTTTATTTTCTTCATACTCTGAAAAACTGCCTTCAAAGAAATACACTTCAGAATTGCCTTCAAATGCTAAAATATGTGTACAAATCCTATCTAAAAACCATCTGTCGTGAGAAATAACAACAGCACAGCCCGCAAAATTTTCTAATCCTTCTTCTAAAGCTCGTAAGGTATTGATATCCAAATCATTTGTAGGCTCATCTAGCAACAGTACATTACCTTCTTCCTTTAGCGTCATGGCCAAATGCAAACGATTTCTTTCGCCACCAGAAAGCATGGATACTTTTTTATTTTGGTCGCTTCCACCAAAGTTAAAACGACTCAAATAAGCTCTAGAATTGACTTGTTTGCCGCCCATCATGATAAGCTCCTGACCGTCTGCAAAATTTTCCCAAATGGATTTATTAGGATCAATATTGCTGTGAGATTGATCTACATAAGCTATTTTTACCGTGTCGCCAATGGCAAAACTACCCTTATCAGGTTTTTCTTCGTTCATTATCATTTTGAAAATGGTTGATTTTCCTGCACCATTAGGCCCAATGATTCCCACAATTCCTGCTTGAGGCAAAGTAAAGTTTAAATTGTCATACAATAATTTATCACCAAAAGATTTTGCAACTCCCTGAGCTTCAATAACATTTGTACCCAATCGAGGGCCATTTGGAATATAAATCTCCAGTTTTTCATCTAATTGTTTTTGATCTTCATTAAGCAATTTATCATAATTTTGCAAACGGGCTTTTTGTTTAGTTTGACGGCCTTTTGCCCCTTGTTTTACCCATTCTAACTCCCTTTCAAGCGTTTTTCTACGTTTTGAAGCTACTTTTTCTTCCATTGCCATCCGATTTGATTTTTGATCGAGCCACGAAGAATAATTTCCTTTCCAAGGAATGCCCTCTCCTCTATCCAATTCTAAAATCCAACCTGCAACATTATCAAGGAAGTACCTATCGTGTGTTACGGCAATTACTGTACCCGAATATTGAGCCAAATGTTGCTCCAACCACAAAACACTTTCTGCATCAAGGTGGTTTGTTGGTTCGTCAAGTAGCAATATATCAGGTTGTTGCAACAACAATCTACACAATGCTACCCTTCTACGCTCGCCACCAGAAAGGTTTTTTATAGGGGTGTCGGCATCAGGAGTTCGCAAAGCATCCATAGCTATTTCGAGTTTGGTATCAATTTCCCAAGCCCCAAGAGCAACAATTTTATCTTGCAAATCGGCTTGTCTGTCCATCAATTGTTGCATTTTATCTGCATTTTCATAAACTTCTGGAAGCCCAAAACTATCGTTTATAGTATTAAACTCCTCTAATATAGCCATTGTTTCGGCAACACCTTCCCTTACAATTTCAATTACAGTTTTGGATTCATCCAATTGTGGTTCTTGTTCTAAATAGCCCACAGAATAACCAGGCTGAAACACAATATCGCCCTGATAATTTTTATCTACACCTGCAATTATTCGTAATAAACTAGATTTTCCAGAGCCATTAAGACCTAAAATACCAATTTTAGCTCCATAAAAAAAACTTAAATAAATGTTTTTGAGTACTTGTTTATCGCTACTTGAGTAAGTTTTACTCAATTTTTGCATCGAAAATATTACTTTTTTATCGTCTGACATATCATTTGATTATTAATTTTTTGATGTTACAAATATAGTTGATTATTAAAAAAAAAGTGATGCCTTTTTGGAAATTATTTTTTGAAAAAAATCAAATTTTATTTTGTACACTTTTAGCAATGTTCCAAAAATTTACATAACCTAAAAACAAAAATGCTCCAATCATATTTATCAATACATCTTTTTGACTGTCTGCACTACATGTACTTATAGGCAAATGCTGAAATTTGTTTTGAAAAAGTTCGTTTATTATTCCTAAAACATTGAATATCAAAAAGATTAAAATACTTTTTAAAACTGTTTTATTGCTTAAAATGTTGAAAATTTGTAAAACGTAATGCAGCTGCATACATACAAAAATTGAAAATAGCAGATGTTCGCATATATTTTGCCAAAAACGAGAAAACCATTGGTCATTAATGGCATGAGATCGAACTAAAAAAATAAATACAAAATAGGACACAAAAAAAATGTTAGCATATTGGCTACTTTGATCATGTATATATATGTTTTGATGGTTTAAATATTCTAAAGATACAATAAATACAAACAAATATACATTTAATATATAAATAGCTTGATAATTGATAGCAATTGCCAATGTCAAATACATCAACCGTATAAAAAATAATGGTTTAAATAATTGTTGAAACATTATACTATTCCTTTTAACAATATTTTTGTAATGTTTTGAGTTAATACAAGAGTATCTATGGAATTATTTTTATAATACCATAAATAAATACTTCTCAAAGTAGATAATATACTGAATAATATCACTTCTACATCTAAGTTTTGAATTTCACCCTTTTCGATACCGTTTTTTATAATTTGTCGTAAATTTTGTTCATATAAATTTCGCATTTTTATAAATTCTTGCAAATCATGATCATGCAAATGCATCCAATCGTTGTTAAGGCAAGCCAAATAATCAGAATTTTCCACACTTATTTCGATGTGTAAGGCTATAATTTGCTCTAACTTTTGTATAGCATTTGATTCTGATGCTATAATCGATTGCATACCAAAAGTAAATTTTTGAGCCGTTTGAATAATAATTTCTACTAAGATTTCTTGTTTCGATTTGATATGATTGTATAAACTAGAGGCTTTTATACCCATATATTGTGCAATATCCCTTACGGTAACAGCACTATAACCTTTTTCGTGAAACAATTTTGAGGCTACTTGTATAATTTCTGATTTTCTATCCAAAATAGTTTACTATTAGTTAATCACTTTTTGTAGGGTGTTTTCGTTGATGGTGTTGCCTTGATATTGCAACTTCCAGCCCATAGCATTGGACATGATTAAAATTTTAGATAATTCGCTTATCAGTCTGTTTTGTGCATTAGATTTTAATGTAGATTGAGCTACTTTCTTACTTAAACTGGCTTTTACCGATTCGCTAATTTTATTATAATCATCGCCCGAAAATGGATTTAAAGTACTTTGATCCACATCATAAAATTGAATATTGGGGTTGATTTTGATTTCTTCTTTTGGAATAGATACAATCGTTATGGTTTTGGTTTCATTGTTAATGTCGTATTTCATCAAATGTAAATCATAGGAAACTGTAACATCTGCATTAACAACAATTAAAGCTTTTTTTTCAAATGAAACCAAATCCATCAGGTATTTTTTTTGATCCTTATAGGTTATCACTTCCGAAAAATGCCCTTCTGTAACAACTAATTTTCCTACATTTACATTTTTTTGTTGCAGTAATTTTGCACTATCATCAAAAGTGCTACTGTCTGTTTTTTTAAATTCGCAAAATTTAAATAATAAAATTATTATTAAAATTCCTACAACAGCATATAGAATTCTTCTTAACATTGGTATTTGATATAAAATTAAAATAATATTCAAAAATAAGCATTATATCTAAATTGGAGTTGCCTTTTGAATATTATTTTGCATATAAATCATATCAGCAATTTTTCTATCGTTAGATAATCTGGGTATTTTATTTTGTCCACCCAATTTTCCGATAGATTTCATATAATGTTGAAATCCGTTTTTGGACACTGGTGTAACTATTAATTTTCTTAAAACTTTTCCTGTAATTAAATCATCATAATATATATTTTGCTTACGCATGGCATTGTCAATATGTAAAGCAAATTGTGCAATATCTTCGGGTATATTTTCAAATTCAATAAGCCATTCATGATACGGAAGTCCTTGATCTGGAGTAATTTGAGGAGCAACAGTAAATTCGTTGATACTAATATTTGAATGTAAAAGTGCTTCGTTTAAGGCACATTCGACTTCTTTTCCAATAACATGTTCGCCAAAAGCCGAAATAAAATGTTTGACTCTTCCCGAAACCACCACCCGATGGGGGGAAAGCGATGTAAATCGAACGGTGTCACCCATATTATAGGCCCAAAGCCCCGCATTAGTCGAAATAATTAATACATAATCCACTCCTATTTCAACCGTTCCAATAGGGTACCTTTTGGGTTTTTTATCATAAAATTCATTTAATTTGATAAATTCATAAAAAATACCTGAATTTAACAATAGCAACATCCCATTATCTGAAGGATTATCTTGGTATGCAAAAAATCCTTCCGAAGCCGGAAACAATTCAATCGAATCGACTTTTTTGCCAATTAATTTTTCAAATTTATGCTTATAAGGTTCAAAATTAACACCACCATATATAAATAAATCAAAGTTTTTAAATACCTCTGAAATATTTTTATCAGTTTTTTCATTTATTTTTTCAAAATACATTTGAACCCACGACGGTATTCCTGAAATTACCGTCATGTCTTGGTTTACAGTTTCCTTTACAATCTGATTTACTTTAGTTTCCCAATCGTCAATGCAATTGGTTTCCCACGATGGCATTCTATTATTTTGTAAATATTTAGGTACATAGTGTGCCACAATACCCGATAATCTACCAAAATTTGTGCCATTTTTTTGATGTAATTCGGGGCTTCCTTGCAAAAATATCATTTTACCATCTACAAATTTACTTTTTTTTGTATGATAAATGTAACTCAAAATTGCATTCCGAGCCGCCTGAATGTGGTAGGGCAAAGATTCTTTTGTAAGCGGAATGTATTTTGCACCTGATGTTGTACCCGATGTTTTGGCAAAATATAACGGCTTTCCTTTCCATAAAACGTCTTTTTGACCCGCAATTACCTTTTCTATGTAAGGTTTTATTTCTTCGTAATCGTTTATAGGCACTTGATTTACAAAATCATCGTAGTTTTTAATGTTGCTAAAATGATGTTTTTTACCAAATGCTGTGTTTGTTGCTTCTTTAATTAAACTTTTAAAAACTTTTTGTTGTGTTTCAACAGGGTTTTGTGCCCATTTTTGTGTTTTGATATGAACAATTTGTGCCAATATCTGTGCTGCAATTGATTTAAACGACATGATTTTATGTAAGTTTGACAACGTTATTTTGGTTTTTTTTCCGATTTTTGTACCTCTTTTCTTAAATTCAATTCTGCTTCACTAGGATTTACATGTTCTAATTTGGGAACTTCTAAGGGTTTTGCCAAAATAGAATCTTTATTCACTTTTTCAAATTCCAATTCACCTTTCATAACTTTCAAAACAGATTGTAAGTAAATGTCATTTTTTTTCAAAGCATTAGACAATGAATCTGATTTTAATGCTAATTCCGTTGCATTTTTTCTAAGTTCAGAGGAGGCATAACCTGGAATAAATTCTCTCAATGGTGTAAAAGCTATAATAAAAGTAGTAAGCGTAATGATAACAATGGCACTCAAAGTAGCTACAACAAATACGTTCATCAATGTCAAACGCATCGAAAATGTTTCCTCAAAGGTATCTTCATTAAGGATTATCAAACGACTTTTAGTGTACAATTTCTTTTTAAGAATTTGTCTTTTGAGCTTTTTTTCGGACATGATATAAAATTTACAGACAAATATATAAATTTAAACTAAATTTAAGTCATGTTTTGTGAATTTGTTATTATATTTGCAACATAAAATTTAAAAATCATGAAAGCATTAACAATATTTTTGGGCGAAGTGGGACCAATGCAAATTATTTTGGTATTAGCAATTATTTTATTGCTTTTTGGAGGTAAGAAAATTCCTGAATTAATGAGAGGTTTAGGTAGTGGTGTGAAAGAGTTTAAAAATGCTGCAAAAGGGGAAGATGATACCGATAATAAAGATGATAAATCAAGCAAATAACAACATAAATTAAAATATTATACGCATGACAGCATTTGCAATATTTTTAGGTGAATTTGGCCCAACGGAAATCATTTTGGTATTGGCAGTAATCTTATTACTATTTGGAGGTAAAAAAATTCCAGAACTCATGAAAGGTCTTGGAAGTGGTGTTAAAGAATTTAAAAATGCCGCAAAAGACGATGTAGCCCAGAAAAAAGAGGACAAAATTTCAGAATAATTACCAATTCAAAAGCCACAATTTTTAAATAAAATTTGTGGCTTTTATCATTTAATCTTCTACAGCATCTTTGTAATCTGGATACAAAAAATTATTATAAGGAAATCGGGTAATATGAATTTCTCGTACAGCTTGATAAACACAAGCTCTAAAATCTTCAAAATTTTCTTTATTTGTAGCCGAAATAAACAAAGCATTTGAAACTCCTACCTTATTCATCCATGTTTGTTTCCATTCCTCAAGTGTATAATGTTTCGATGTTTTTTCTGTTATCAAATCGTCATCCTCTATAGTCAAATACCGATAGGCATCAATTTTATTAAAAACCATAATCACGGGCTTGTCATCGCATTTAATTTCGGCTAAAATTTGATTCACAGATGCTATGTGGTCTTCAAAATCGGGATGGGCAATATCAACAACGTGTAATAACAAATCAGCCTCACGAACTTCATCTAAAGTACTTTTGAAAGAATCAATCAATTGAGTAGGTAATTTTCTAATAAAACCAACCGTATCAGACAATAGAAACGGCAAGTTTTTTATAACTATTTTTCTTACAGTAGTGTCTAATGTTGCAAAAAGTTTGTTTTCAACAAAAACATCGCTTTTCCCTACAGTATTCATCAAAGTAGATTTGCCCACATTGGTATAACCCACAAGAGCAACCCTTACCATAGCTCCTCTATTGCTTCTTTGAACCGACATTTGTTTGTCGATAATTTTAATCTTATCTTTCAATAAAGCAATTCGATCTCTTACAATTCGTCTGTCTGTTTCAATTTCGGTTTCACCAGGACCTCTCATCCCAATACCTCCTTTTTGGCGTTCAAGATGCGTCCACATACCAGAAAGTCTCGGCAATAAATAGATACATTGTGCCAATTCAACTTGAGTTCTTGCATAAGAAGTTTCGGCTCTTTGTGCAAAAATATCCAATATCAAATGGGTGCGATCTAAAATTTTACAATCAATAATTCTTGAAATGTTTTTTTGTTGTGATGGAGATAGTTCATCATCAAAAACAATGGTTGAAACATTATTTTCTTTGACATATAAATTAATTTCATCAATTTTTCCTGTTCCTAAAAATGTTTTAGGATTTGGTTTATCCATTTTTTGAAAAAATCTTTTGACAACCTCGCCTCCCGCAGTATAAGTTAGAAATTCTAGTTCATCTAAATATTCCTTTAACTTTTCTTCATCTTGTTTTTGAGTAACAATTCCTACTAAAACTGTTTTCTCAAAAGTTATTATTTCTTTCTCTAACATAATATTAAATCTACGACAAATTTAATTAATTATCATGTGAAATAAAATATTTTTTGATATTTTATGAATTTTAACTATTTTTTAGTAATTTTGAGGCAACAAAAAAACGAATTGTTATTATTTATCAACTTTTAATTTTCATTTTATGAAAAAAATTATCTTACTATTATTGTTTTTAAGTTCGATGCTGGGCTACTCACAAATGGCCCTCGAAGGATTTGAAAACACCACGGGTCCTGATGCTTTACCAGCTACAAATTGGACTTTAGGCACAGGCAGCTGGGCCGTTTTTGATAATGGAGTGGGTACCGTAGAGCGTTGGAACATCAACAGCTCGGTTTCTACTCCACCTTTTGTTTATGCGGGCACCAATTCGGCTTATATGACAAGAGAAAACATTGGAGCTGGAAACACTTCCGAGGACTATTTGGCTACGCCTGCCGTAACGATTCCTGCAAATGGTCAGTTGAAGTTTTTTACTAGATCTTTTACTTCTACTAATTTAGGTACACTGTACCAA
>NZ_MUGT01000061.1 GCF_002217205.1 Flavobacterium branchiophilum NBRC 15030 = ATCC 35035
GAGGTAGAGGAAGTGAGCGACAAACTAAAGTTTTAGTAATGATTGAATCTGAGGAGAATTCTAAAAATGAGAACAAGCATAGACCCAGTAAGAAAGCAGGATACTTAAAAATGAAAGTTATTACAAATTTGAAAACGGAAACTATAAACAAAAAAATTGAAAAATTTGTTGAACCAAAAACAAAAGTAACAACTGATGATTCTACGTCATACAATAAAATATCAGCAACAATAGAGCATTTTGGAGAGAAAGTCAATAAAAAGGAAATAAACAAAATTTTGCCTTGGGTTCACAAAGCAATAAGTAACTCAAAAAGGTTATTATTGGATATTCATCATAGAATAGATGCTGACTTTCTTCAGAATTATCTAAATGAATTTTGCTATAAATTTAATAGAAGACATTTTAACAATCCTATGGAAAGACTACTAATTGCGGGGGTTAATCATAGATGGAATGAACTTTAGGAATACAAACGGATAAGCATATTATAATATTACAATTACGACAAATGCTATTGAGAACGGACAAAGTTCGTTGAAGGAAAAACTAAAATTTAGAATTCTAGACAATGGTTTTTTAGATAAAATAAATAATTAACCCCGCTTGCATATAGTTTCTGTTAAAGGATATGCATATGTCTTCAGCCTTTGTAGCTTTACCACCTTTGAGCGGACGAAATATTTAAGACCCTATATTGTATCCTTGAAACAGATTAAAAGAAATTGATAGAATAAAAAACATAATAACAAATGAAAAACACATACTTACCCATTAATTGGACAGACGGAGTAAAGCTCACAAAAGACCATTTTATCAACAACTATTTCAATTTTATTGCTACTACCAATGATTACAGTAGTGTAAGATTGAACAATTATAACTACGGAATTATTGAGGAAGACACTGATACCTCATTTGAAATGGAAACAAAAGCCAATAATGCTAACTTGGAAGTTTCCTTAAAAAAGTGTCATTGTATTGCCAAAAACGGACACTTAATTGTTTTTAATGCCGACATTTATGGCGAAGACTTTCCGCAAGCTTCTTTGTTTGGGTCTAGTTTAGACCCAAATGCAACCGATACATATTATGTAATTGTATCGGTAAATCCATATAACTTAATTCCTGTTGGAATTCCCGATCCAGAAGTTGTACCACTCCATCATCCAAATGCTGCACCCGAAATAAAACTACACATCATCAATAAAAATGAAGTGAATGCTGCGTTTTTGGAAGGTTATTTTTTAATTCTAAAAAAATATAACTTTAAAAACGGTGTGTTTGATGAAGATACTAAATACATTCCGCCTGTTTCAAAACTCAAAAACAACAAACTGTTGATTGATTTTAATAAAAATGCCACCATGGAATTGGAACAAATTTATGACTTTTCCATAAAAATCCATAAGAAGAACATTCATAATTCAATGAACAATAAATTGGTATTAAACACCTTTAGTCTTTGCGAAAAAATTATTGGTTTTTATACCGATGCTATTTTCTTTTTAAGAAATAGGGCATTAGAAGAACCACCAATTTTTATGCTAGAAAAAATGGTGATACTTTCTAATAGTTTAATGGCAACATTATCATTAATGGACGAAAAAGAAAAAGAAATGCTGTTGCAATATTATTATGAATGGGTAGATGTAAAACCATCGGAATTATTGCAGGTAATTTCTCAATCGAATGGTGCAACTTATGACCATAACGACATTTATCAAACCTTGGAAAAAATAGATCAATTTATTGGAATAATAAAAAAACTATGGAAAAAACTAAGCGAATTAGAATACATAGGCGTTAGAAAAGAAAACATCGTAATTAGCGAAGAAACAAAAACCGCAGCTCCAAAAAGTAGAACTTGGTCAATTTTAGATTAATATTAGTATGATTTCTGCGAAACTATATATTTTAGGAGAAGAACGAGAATTACTTTGGAATAGCACAAATTATTTCAAAGGTACGAGAGCAGATGGTTCACTAACAAGCGAAGTAAATGGAGGGTTGTTGACATTATCTTTTGTTACTCAAGAAAGCGATGGGTTGTTTTTGGAAAATATGACAAAAAAAGTTAAAAATGAAACAGATAGAATGGAAAAAGGCGAAATACATTTTTTTGAGAATGGATTCAATGATGTACCAGCCAAAAAATACAAATTTGATGATGCCTATATAATTCAATTTTCTGAAATATTTACTACTTATGAAACAGGAAGAATGGAAACTATATTAACCATTTCTCCTGCAATTCAAGATTATGGTAAACTAGTTATAAAACCTTGGCAAATATCTTGGCTTCCACCTAGTGAAACTGCTTTTTATCAAACGGCAAAGGCTACTGAAATAAAAGAAGAAAAAATAGTTGATGAAAATCCATGTGATTGTACAACTGCTGAAAAGGATAAGTTGCAAAGAGAGGTAACAAATAAATGCAAGGGTGGAATTATGAAAAAATGCACTGATACAGATAATTGCGGCTCTTTAATTTCTAAAGAAGCCCAATTTAGAGAGTGCATGAATGCTCGGATAAAGATTAATACAAAATGTTTTAAAGGAGGTGATGCAGGACATAAATTACAAGTACAACAAGCAATAAACGGAATGATCAATTGCCAAAATTTAGCGATATTAAAATGTAAACCCGAAGAACCAATAAAACTTCCTGTAATTGACGAGAGTTTAAAAGAAAAAATTTCTCGATTAACAGGATTAACAGGAACAGCACTTATTATCTATATAATTTTATCTGAAGGAAGTAGGTTGTTTCCTCCAAGAAATTTAGTACCAATTCCATAATCAAAAAAAATATGAAAAAAGAAACTTTAATAGACGAAATAAAAAAAGCATTTGAAAATGAAAAATATCCTGGGGATAATAATTTAGTCTATAACAATTCAAGAGAACACTATGAATGCAATGAACTAAAAAATCAGTTTATTGGAAAAAAGTGGGTTGAAATTACAAATGAATTATTATTTGAAAACAAAGATGCCTTACCATTTTTTAGTAAAGAAGGATTTAAATATTATTTGCCTTCGTTTATGATATATATAATTAACGATTATTATGAATCAGACACACTTTCTGACAATTTAATTAGTATTCTAACCTTGCCTCAAGAAATCGATTTAGCAATAATGGCCAAGGATATTAATAAATTTGAATTAAACAAAAAAGTGCCTGAATTTGATTTTGAAAAGTATTTATATGAGCAATTAGAAACAATTAATGAAAGAGTTAAAGATTTTATATGTCAAGTAAAGTTAATCAATGTTGAACAAAGTAAATTAGTGCTAAAATTTTTACAATTTTTGCAAAATAATTATCCTAGTGAATATATAAACAATCCTGTGAAACCTCAAACAGCAATAGATAGATACTGGTTTCAATTTGAATAGTAAAATTTATATTAATAAAAAATATGACACCATTAAATCAACCACAGATAAAAGAAACAAAACGTAGTTATTATATTATGTTTTCAATCACCTTTTTGTTTATATTTTCATGCTTAGTCATCACGTTAGTAACCGCCAACAAAGGCGTTGCAGAGCTGGAACAAAAGCATAAATATTATAACGATATTGTAGTTAAACAAGGCGAAATGAATTTAATTTTAGACGAAATTCTAGTGCAATTAAATGATTTGCGTTTTAAAGATAGAACTTTAAATGAACGCAAAAACCTACAATCATTAATCAATGAAAAAAGGTTTATCATCAATGCCGAAATTCAAAAATCGAAAAAAGATTTGAATAATCCGTTTACTTTGTATGAAGAATTTTTGTTGGAAATACAGCAAATTCAAACCAAAATTGACGTGTTGAAAGAAACCGAAGGCCTTTTTGCAATTAACAAAAAGCAACTCGAAAAGTGCATCGAAAAACAACAGGAAGAGATTAATAAATTAAATAAAAAATAAAATGAGTAAAGCAGTTGAAATAGACGAAAGTTACTGGAAGAATATAAAATTTAATTTGATATTTTTTGCATGTTGTTGTGTGATATATATCATTGTAACCAAGTTTTTATTAAAAACACCCGAGTTTGATAATACGGAAATGTTAAGCAGAATCAACGATTTTGAGAAAATTCAAACCCTTAAAAATGATTATACAAAAAAATCGCAAGAAATTTTTAAAACCATTGACACCATAAAATACGATGTCAATCAAGTGCAGCGAATTGATGAAATAAAAAGATACATTGCCGATTATAAACAGCCTTATAAAGACAATGAATTTCATTCGTCCTATAATTTTTGTTTGATTGGCGGAAATATCTTGAATGTTTTTTTAGAATTAAATCTTGAAAAAAGCACTTTAGAAAAAAACAATACGTTGATTGAAACCAACCTTAACGAATGTAAAGCCAACTTTAAAGATGAACATTAACAACAAAACAAAAGCCTATTTTTTAATTAGTATTGTTGCAATATTACTACTTATCGCCTTGCTATTTCCGTTCAATAAAAAGCTGAATAATTTGGACTATTTAATTTTAGATTCCAACAACAATCACTTGTTTGAAAACAACGAAAAATTGCAATTTAAAATTAACGATTCCACTTTATTAGAAGGAAAAAAAGCGGTTTGGTATTTTGGAAACGGCGATTCAATCGTGAGCAATAAATCGGTAACTTATAGCTTTACCCGAAACGGTAAATATTTGATTACGTTTCGTGTAGATGATAAATTTGATTTCTCCAAACAAATTAACATTGTCAACAACAAGTATTTTTCTGCTTACGACTCTATCCCAAAAGTGTTTTGCGAAGATTTTGCTTATGTAGGCGAAGAAGTTGTTTTTTCGAGTTATGCACCAGGTTCCACAAAATGGTATTGGGAATTTGGCGAAACAGGAACTATAGATTCTTATGAAAAACAAGCCATTTATAAATTCAGTAAACCTGGGACTTACACAGTGCAATTAGAAACCGATAAAACAAAATATCCCATTACAAGAGATATTGAAATTTATCCATTGTACGAAGCATTTAAAGAACCTGAAAAAATAGATTCAACCAGTATCATCACAAACGACATTAAAAAAAGACTACAAATTATTGCAGGGTTGAGTGTCAATAATCAAGCGGGGTTTAATGCTCAAGTCAATTATTTGAAAAAGAAATATTTTTGTCACGACCTTTCAAAAATTGTTGTGATAGTCAATGAAGAAAAATACAACGATTTTTTAAGCTATTGCCAAGGATTGCACTATTTAGGAGGAAAATCGACCCTAATAAGCGATGTAAAAATTGATACTGTAAAGTGTTTCAAAGAGATAAAAGTGACACAAACATCGAAAAAAGCGAAGTAAACATGATAACACAAAAAATAATTTTCGGAATAGAACGTAAAGAAATCTCACACTTTACGTCAATAGAACTACACCAAACCATAAACGACCACCATACTTTTACCATAAAAGTACCGCACTCGGTAATAGAAAAACCACGGGCATATACCATGCAAAATGCTCAAAATTGGTTGGGAAAAGTGGTGCATATTCAGCTAGAAAACAAAAATAATTTTTTAGGAATAATAACAGATATTGGTTTTGAATTAAACAAAGACCTCGTGGGCAATCAACTTGTTTTAAAAGGTTATTCTAAAACCATTTTGCTCGAATCGGGTCAAAAACTACATTCTTGGGAAGATACCACCTTGCAAGATATGATTAGAGAAATTATCAAAAATGGTGCGGGCGAACAACTACAAAACGACATTCAACCCGAGTTTAACGCTAAAAACAATTCAAAAATTGATTATCAAACCCAATATATGGAAACCGATTTTCAATACATTCAACGATTAGCCAAAACCTACAACGAATGGATGTTTTATGATGGCGAAAAACTGTTTTTTGGAAAACCTAAAGACATCAATACAAAAGAAAAAATAAACCTAACTTTTAACCAAGATTTATACACTTTTAATTTGAATATTCAAGCCAAGCCTGTTCAGTTTGGAGCATTTACCTACAACGAAGACAGCAACAAACTCTACCAAGCCAAAACCCAAGATAAGGTAGAAGGATTGCCTTTATTAGGAGAAAAAGCCTTTGAAGTTTCAGAAAAGTTATACAATACAACCTCTTTTGAATACGGACGATTTTCTACAGGCTATGATGGCAATTTAGAAATGGCGCTTAAAAGCCGACAAGAAGCCACAATGGCAGATGCTAATTATGTAACCGCCACAAGTAGCAATAGCAAATTAAAAATAGGAACAATTGTTACCATAAACGCATTTGAAGAAAAAATCTTGTCGCCGCTAGACTCTCGTTGGAATCCCAACAAACCTTTTTTACAATTAGAGTCAATTGGGCAATACATCATTACCGAAATTACCCACAAAGCAAATGATATTGGCGAGTATGAAAACAGTTTCAAAGCCTTGCCCGCTTTCATTAAAAAACTGCCCGAACCACAAATAGCTTTTCCAATAGCCGAAACCCAGCAAGCTATAGTTATAGACAACAACGACCCCAAAAAACAAGGCAGAATTAGAGTAAAAATGCAATGGCAACAAGCCAAAAACCTACGCTCGCCATGGATTAGGGTCATGACACCAGATGCAGGTAGTAGTAACGAAGTCTCTAAAAACCGAGGCATGGTTTTCATCCCAGAAGTGGGCGACCAAGTCATGCTGGGCTTTCGTTACAACGACCCCAATCGTCCGTTTGTATATGGTAGTATGTTTAACGGAACGACTGGTGCAGGTGGTAAAGAAAAAAACAACATCAAAAGTTTAAGTAGCAAAAGTGGCAACATCATCAAGCTCGACGACAACAAAGGAAGCGTTTATATTTCAGACAAAGGAACTGCAAACATTCGGTTTGACGGTGCTGGAAATGCGACTACTAATGCTAATGTTAATCACAACATCAACGCAGGAAAAAATAACACAATCAATGCTGGGCAAACGCATTCTGTCAATGTAGGAGCAACTAAAGAACAACCACCTCAAACAACTTTAGCAATGAATGCCGATGGTAGCATTGTTTTAGACGGAAAAACAAGTATTACCTTAAAAGTTGATGAAAACACCATTACATTAAACAAAGAAGGCATAAAAATAAGCTCGGCACAAGGCACTATCGATTTAGAAACATTAGTTGGATCCTTAAAAATTGTAAGTGCAGGGGCATTAGATATAACAACAGATAGCGAACTTACCGTTAAAGCTGGTCCAAGTGCACACATTTCTTCTGGAGATACTAATATTATGTAGCCATGGACGAACTAGAATACATCACCAAAGATGCACTAATGATGTGCGACCAAGGCGGAGCTCCCGATTTTTTTAAGCCAACTTATAACGATAAAGTAAAAATTCACGGTTGTTTGGTAGCTACCACAAAAGATGCAGTGCCTTTGAGCAACATTCCGTCTTTTAAAATATGCAAAGTAACACAAAAGCCTTGCATGCCAGCTACTGTACCGTTAACATGGCAAGACACTTGGCAAGTAAAGATAAACGGCAAAAATTCATTAATTGGCAAAAGCACTTGCCAATGCCCCATTGGAGGCAAAATAGAATTTATGACCAGCGGACAAATACCATTGCCTGCCGATGCCATGGCAGAAGTAAAAGAAATGCAAGAGCAAGCCCAGCGAGAACTAGACGACAGTGGCAATGGCGATAGCATAGGCGAAGCAGGCTTTGCCGAAGGACTCATACCCGTGTGGGGAAGCGGTAGAGACCTTATAAACGACATCCAAACAGGCGATGGCTTGGGTGCAGTTATGAACGCAGGATTTCTAATTTGGGATGTTGCCTCCATAGCCGCTGGTGTAGTGTCTTTTGGTGCTGCAACAGCAGCCATGCAAGGAGCAAAAACAGGGCTCAAAGCCACCTTAAAAGCAGGCGGAAAAGTAATTGCAAAATCAGTAACAAAAAATTTAGGTAAAGCCGCTTTTAAGAAATTGGGTAAAGAAATGTTAGAAAACTCAATGAAACTTCAAGCAAAACTATGTAAATTATCTGCTGTATTTGGTTGTTTTTCAGCCGAAACATTGATAAAAACACCCGATGGTTTTACAAAAATAAAAGACATACAAATAGGCGATGAAGTGTATAGTTTTGATGAAGAATTAGGCGAAGTTTGTATTAGAAAAGTAACACATCTATTTATCGAAGAAGTTGAAGAAATTTTAGAAATACATATCAAAAATGAAATAATAAGAACTACTAGAAACCATCCCTTTTTTGTAAATGGTGCTTTTAAAGATGCCGAACAAATAGCAATAGGCGAGCATCTATTTACCCACCAAGAAAAGTTTGTAGAAGTTATAGCCCTTAATTATTTGCCCTCAACAGAAAAAGTATATAACTTTGAGGTAGAAGAAAACCATTGTTATTTTGTAGGTGTAGATGGGGTTTTAGTGCTGAATGCTTGTCATATTGATGTGTTTTTTAAAGCATATCCTCATTTAAAAGGAATTGTTGGACAAGTACATCATGCTATACCTCAAAAGGTTTTTGAGAAATGGCCTGAATTATTTGAGAAAACAGTTAAAAATAGTTTAGAAAATTTAAGAGGAATACCTAAAGAAGGTATGTACAAATTGCATCAGGGTGATATTCATAAATTATGGAACAGATTTTATAAGAATTTTGATAAGAAGGGAATTGAACCGAGTAAAGAACAAATTGAAAAAATGGTAAAAGCAATTGATAAAAAATTTGGACATTTATTTAATCCAACACTATAAAGAAAATGAAATATTATTTAGTAGAACCAGAAGTTATGGTTGATTTAGGAAGTGGGACAATTTTTGAAATGATAAACCCTCCGATTAAAACAATAAAATCATTGCATATTGAACTTGAAAGTTGGATGGGTGATGATTTACTAACAAATCATCCAGTGTTTATTGTAACTGAAAATTTAAAGAAGAGCTTGGAAATAAGTGATTTTAGCGGATTTACATTTGATAAAATGAAAGTTACCAAAGGTAAATATTTTGAAAACGGATATGATTTAAAAAAATCATTACCAAATTTTCATTGGTTAAAAATTAATGGTCAACCAAATATAGATGACTTTTATATTTTAAATTATGAATTGTATATTTCAGAAAGAATATTAGAGTTTTTGAAATTAAATTTTCAAATTGATAATATGGATATTAATAGACCTAAAGATGAATTTGATGACTTTATTGATAAATTATAATGTAATTTTATAAATATAAAAACCATTGTTATTTTGTAGGTGTAGATGGGGTTTTAGTGCTGAATGCGTGCCATATAAAAACCTTTTTTGATGCTTACCCTCATCTAAAAGGTCTTGTTTCTCAAGTACATCATGCAATACCGCAAAAAGTATTTAAAGAATGGCCTGAATTATTTGAGAAAACAGTTAAAAATAGTTTAGAAAATTTAAGAGAAATACCTAAAGAAGGTGCATACACTTTGCATCAAAGTGCAATTCATACAGAATGGAATAAGTTTTATAAATACTATAAAGATGCTGACTTAAAACCCACAAAAGAAGCAGTTGAATCTATGGTAAAGAAAATTGATGATACATTTGGACATTTGTTTAATCCTCCAATAAAATAAAATTATGATAAATTATAAAAGAGTACTGCCTGAAATATTACTGGATTTAGGCGAAAAAACAGTTTTTGATAACCCAGATTCTCCAACCAAAGAAATAGTAAAATTACATATTAATATTGAAAATTGGTTAGGGGATGATTTATTGTGGAATTTTCCCGAAACAATCGTAACCGAAAGATTAAAAAAAGATTTTGATCAAAATATTTTTACCGGATTTATATTTGATGATATTTTAATAACAAAAGACATTTATTTTTACGATAATTATCATTTAAATAAGCCTTTACCAAAATTTTATTGGATGAAAATAAATGGGCACGAAAATATAGATGATTTTTTTATTAAAAAAAGTGAATTATATATATCAGAAAGAGTTTATAATTATCGAGTTATTTACAT
>NZ_MUGT01000062.1 GCF_002217205.1 Flavobacterium branchiophilum NBRC 15030 = ATCC 35035
AAAACAAGAAATAAGCCAACCTACGGTAAATTTCAAACAAATTAACAACATCATTCAACAACTAAAATCTGGATTACGAACAATACAAACTCACGTTAGTAAACATCATTTACAAAAATATTTAAACGAATATTTTTATCGATTAAATAGATCAATATATAAAGAAACAATTTTTGATAATCTAATAAAAAGAATGATAAATCACGAATGGGTAGGATGGAAATTAATTGTAGCTCCTAAGTAAGTAACTCGATAAGTTTAATAAATAAAACGGAAAACGAATTAGTCTTTAATTATAAACTGATGGCTCAAAATATGCAAGGCACTGCAAAAATTCATAGTTGGACAGCAGATATGGATGATTTACAGTCCGATTTAGTTTTAGTAACCGATTTAGAAGGTAATTTTAAAGAAATTCATAAATTCATAAACTTGTTTCATAAATGGGAAAACCAAATCTTACCTAAATTAAGAGTGAAGTATGCCAAACATCAACCAGGATTAGATGTTTTGATTGCCGAAACTTCAAAATCCTTAAAAAATAAAGAAGCGTTTATAAAATCATTTGTAGGATATAGTGCGTGGCGATTCTTCTTTCAATCTTGGTATAGACAACACGAAAAAAAAGAGATAAAGCCTATGCTTTTAAAAGGTTATTTCGGAAAAATAGATTTGCCTCTTGTTGTTTCATCGCATACAATGCCTATTTCAGAAAACACACTTTGCATTGAAAATAGTGCAGTATTGGATAAAGATAAATTTGACAGAAAAAGCTTTGCCCGTATGCTCAAAGATTTAACCAATATATACAACATTGACGCCACATTAACGGTAGATATGGAAGAAATCTATGAAATGAACAGCGACGGCTGGCTAGAAAAAGGCGATATGTTTTTAGAAACTGCTGTTACCAATTGGTATGAAGTAGCGACAGCACACCAAATCAAACAAGTAACTAGGGCAGAGCAAGAACTTTTGATTGAGGAAATCAAACAAAAAAACACCAAACAGAGCGTTTTATAAATTAGAAAATATACAAACAATGAATCTAATGACTAAAGACCAAATAAAAACAGGAAACGATTTATACAAATATGTTTTACAACTTCTTGAACAAAAAGACAAGGAAACACAAGTTTTAAGAGAAAATAACCCTTTGTATAGCATAAAAGGCGATGCCATTACGGCATACCCAACCCTGCTCAACTATCTACTTTCTCTTTGGGCAACTGCCGAGAAGTATAAAAATGTAGAAAAAGTAACTTTTTCATTAATAGCCAAGATACTACAAGAAGCCTTTGCCACCCCACCCAAAAAAGTAAACTGGGACGAACTGCTAAAAGAACAATTTATTATGCCTTATACAAGCGAGGCAAACTCACAAGAATACTTTATTGAAATTAGAAAATTTGAATACTTTGAAAAAAGCATGCGAAATGATGTGGTCAGTTTAAAAATGCTCAACACTTATGGAGCAGAAAAATTAGGAGTAAAAATGCACGATAATATTTTTACAGGGAATCAATATTTCTGGAAAAATCATACAACAGAAACATTTTTAGAAAGAGGCACTGCTTTTTTAGAAGATGAAATGGAAGATGGGAGTGACCCTAAATATCCTGTAAGTTGGTTTGATCTAGAAGCTATTTTAAACAACGGACGCTTTGAAGAATAATTATTATGGCAAAAAAATATATCCCCAACAAATCTTGGCTTACTTGTGATAAAGGTAACACCCCCACTCAAATAAGTGTAACCCATAATAACAGAACCAGTATTTATGGCGAAGAACTAACCAGCGAAGCCGATGTAATACCAGGCGAAAACATAAAACCCTTTGGCAAATGCAGTATTACAGGCAACCCGTGTGCTTTTGCCCCCATCTATTGGGACAAATGCAACAAAGGTGTAAAAGTAAACGGCTTTAAACTCGTTTTTGACGACGCCAACCTCCTTTGCCAACAAGGTGGTAAAATAAAAGTAGATTTTAATGTGCCTACAAGTGCTGCCTCCGAATTTTTTGGTTTTACAGGTTTAGGCATTGCTATTCCACAATGGCTTGATTATAGAAATGTAATTAACTATAATCAAAAAGGGATTATATATGATGTAGAAAACGGTAAACTCTCTTTGGTTAGAGACAATAGTGCCTCTGATTATAGACGACATGGCAACTATGGCGAAATGAAATCGAACCAATACTACGATGATAATGCTTTTCGAGACATCAGAAAAGAACACCCTGTAATGGATATTGACAAACCAACTGCCTCGGGTATTGATGGTGCTTACGAAAAAGGAGGAACTTATAGAGTAGACGATGCCAAATATAACACCGCTTCATTACAAAATACTACTAACAGTGGTAGAGAGTTAAGTAAAAATTGGGTTCAAGACCATATTGATAAAGGTGCAATTTCAAATGAGGCTGATAAGTTAGCAATTGAAAGAGCAAATAACAACGGAACACTAGAAAGAGGTGTTAGTAGAACCAATACCGATGGCAGTATGCGTTATGAACCCAGCAACGACACAGGCTACAGAAGAGGTGCTGGAGCAACATCTGAGATGACGCCTAAACCACCCACTAAAGCCTCAAAATTAATCAATGGTGTTCGCTCTTCGGTTCGAAACTCAAAACCTGTTACTGCATTAGCCAATTCCAATTTTTCAAAAACGATACAAGCAAGCAAATCAGCAACCAAAGCTAACAATGCCCTTTGGAAAGCTACCCAATATGTAGAAAGAACCCCTTGGCTAAAGACCACAGGCAAAGTAGTAGGCAAAGGTGCCGTAGTAGTTGGCATAGCCATAGATGCCTTTATGATAGGGAGTGCCTACAACGAAGAAGGAAAATTTGGTAACAAAACCCAGCAAGCCACAGGTTCTGCCGTTGGGGGTGCCGCTGGTGCTTGGGCTGGTGCAGAGTTAGGTGCTATTATAGGTACAGCCATTTGCCCAGGTATAGGTACTGTAATTGGCGGAGTAATTGGGGCTATTGGCGGTGGGCTTATTGGTAGTGGTGCGGGTTCGGCATTGGTAGATTGGATGTTTTAATGAAATATAAATAATTGACAAATAAATTTTTAAAATAATAATATTATGGGATTTTTAGACAAACTTTTTGGGAATTCTCCGAAACAAGAAGAAAAAAAACAAGTAAAATTAAAGCTAAGAGCACAATTTAAAAACGAAAAATATTTTAATAAAGAAATACAATACTTTATTAAAATAATAGAGATTCTAAAGGAAGACAATAAGGAGTATATAAAAAAGCATGGGGCTTTAAGAGGATTTCAATTTGAAAATTTCACATCAAAATACAATAAATTAATAGAAAATTATTATAGTTTAGGTGAACCAATTCAAATCATGCAACCTATTTTTAAAGAGTCTATTGAAAATTTTTCGCAAGCCTGGTCAGAAGATTATCAAGGTTATCCCCTTTTATTACAGATGGTTTCGTTAGGGATATTATTAAAGTCGGACGAAGAAGAATTTAAAAAAATAACCGATTTTCTACACAAAGCAACACAAAGCAATATCGAGGAAATGTGGAAACCAGATAATCTTATCTTTTTTTTAATGGGCGATACCAAAAACAAAAGAAAAGGAGACAAGCCTTATGAAAAATTATATGAAATAACCCAATTACCAAAATTAGAAGCCGAAAAAGCCATCAAAGACTATCTCGAAGTATGGTACAGTTTGCATCAAGCCGACCCTTGGTATAATACACATTTGCGAGATTCGGGTTATAGTGGCTATTGGGCTTGGGAAGTAGCCGCAGTAGTAAAAGTAATGAAACTAAACGATAGTAGTTTCAAAGACAATCCCTACTATCCGTATGATATGGTGCATTGGAATGATAATAATGTTTTGTTGATAGATTAGATGTTTTTAGATTCATCGGTAGTGGGGCAGGTTCAGCATTAGTAGATTGGATGTTTTAATATAAATAAATTTTTAACTTTATAAATATAATTATGGGATTTTTAGACAAATTATTTGGTTCTTCAAAAGAAGAACAAACTCAACACAAACCTCTTTTAATAGTAAGAGCTCAATTTAGAAACGAAAAATATTTTAATAAGGAATTACAATACTTTAATAAAATAATAAATATACTGAAAGAAGATAATAAGGAATATTTAAAAAAGCATGGAAAAATGGATTCTTTTCAATTTTTAAATCTAGCAAAAAAGTATATTTTAATTATAGAGAATAAATACAGTAAGGGTGATTTTATTAAAGAATTGCAACCTATTTTTAAAGAGTCTGTTGAAAATTTTTCGCAAGCCTGGTCAGAAGACTATCAAGGTTATCCTCTTTTATTACAGATGGTTTCGTTAGGGATATTATTAAAGTCGGACGAAGAAGAATTTAAAAAAATAACCGATTTTCTAAACAAAGCAACACAAAGCAATATCGAGGAAATGTGGAAACCAGATAATCTTATCTTTTTTTTAATGGGCGATACCAAAAACAAAAGAAAAGGAGACAAGCCTTATGAAAAATTATATGAAATAACCCAATTACCAAAATTAGAAGCCGAAAAAGCCATCAAAGACTATCTCGAAGTATGGTACAGTTTGCATCAAACTGACCCTTGGTACAATACACATTTACGAGATTCGGGTTATAGTGGCTATTGGGCTTGGGAGGTAGCCGCCGTAGTAAAAGTAATGAAACTAAACGATAGTGGTTTCAAAGACAATCCCTACTATCCGTATGATATGGTGCATTTGGCAAAGTTGTAGGCAAAGGAGCGGTTGTAGTTGGAATTGTAGTAGAGGGTTATCATGTTTATTCTGCCTATCAAGAAGAAGGTGAATTTGGAAAAAAAACTCAGCAGGCTACTGGCGGGGCAGTAGGGGCATTAGCAGGAGGAATTGCGGGTGCTCAATTAGGTGCAGCTATTGGAGTTATTGGTGGTCCAGTAGGAGTAATTGTAGGAGGAGTAATAGGTGGTGCAATAGGCGGAATTGCAGGTAGTAGTCTCGGAAAATCTGTTGTAAGTTGGTTTCAATAATATATAACATAAATTAGTAAGTATGATGTCCTTAAAAAAACTATTTGGTTCAAAAATTAAATCTGAACCAACTAATGAAAAAGTAGATAATGAAATTCCTTTAGAAATTAAAGGTTTAATTAGTAGAGATAAAAAAAGAAACAGTTTATTTTTTTATAATTATTTAAATAAAATAATTGAAAATGGAAAAATGTATGAAAAATTTAAAGACCAATATATCAAGGAGAAAAATGATCTCGCACTAAAAAATATTAGTAGAAACCTTTCTGCTAAAATTTATGTGTATTTAACTCCGTGGTATAGTATGGGGAAACCAATTAATTCAGATTGGCAAAATTTTTATATAGAAAATATAGTATATTATCAATTGTGCATTAGTCAAGATTTAATAAATGGTTCTTACAAACATAGTTTAAAAATTTTGAGCCTCGGTGTTTTATTAGAGATAGATAAAAAAGTATTTGAAATAATTTCAAAACGTTTCCTAGAAGAAAGTTATAAAGATTTTATATTAGATACTTTATTACATAGCCAATATAATGATCATATTATATCAAAATCACTACAGTTTCCAGAGGAAACCTATATTCAAAAGCTTGCTGAAATATTAAATTCTAATTCAAAATTAGAAGCAGAAGTATTAATAAAAGATATTCTTGAGAATTATTTTTATACTAAAGAAAATCTTCAGTCTTCTTATAATACTCACAACACAGAGTTCTATAGTGGTTACTGGGCTTGGGAAGTAGCCGCCGTAGTAAAAGTAATGAAACTAAACGATAGTAGTTTCAAAGACAATCCCTACTATCCGTATGATATGGTGCATTGGAATGATAATAATGTTTTGTTGATAGATTAGATGTTTTTAGATTCATCGGTAGTGGGGCAGGTTCAGCATTAGTAGATTGGATGTTTTAATATAAATAAATTTTTAACTTTATAAATATAATTATGGGATTTTTAGATAAACTATTTGGGAACTCGCCCAAGCAAGAAGAAAGAAAAAAAACAAAGCCAAAGGTGAGAGCATTGCATAGGGATAGTAAGTATTTTCAAGGGCAAATAGATAGGTGTAACCGTTTTATTAAATCAGATAAAGAAAATGAAATAAATTATCTAAAGGAGCACGATAAATTAAGACCAGCACATTATTTAAGTTCAACCAGTATAAGGAATAAAAAGATAGAATGTTTTTATAGTTTAGGTGAACCAATTCAAATCATGCAACCTATTTTTAAAGAATCTATTGAAAATTTTTCGCAAGCTTGGTCAGAAGATTATCAAGGATATCCTCTTTTACTACAGATGGTTTCGTTTGGGATATTATTAAAGTCGGACGAAGAAGAATTTAAAAAAATAACCGATTTTCTAAACAAAGCAACACAAAGCAATATTGAGGAAATGTGGAAACCTGATAATTTAATCTTTTATTTAATCGGAGCAAAAGACAATCAAAGAAAAGGAGGCAAGCCTTATGAAATGCTCTATGAAATAACCCAACTCCCAAAATTAGAAGCCGAAAAAGCCATCAAAGACTACCTCGAAGTATGGTTCAGTTTGCATCAAGCCGACCCTTGGTATAATACACATTTGCGAGATTCGGGTTATAGTGGCTATTGGGCTTGGGAAGTAGCCGCAGTAGTAAAAGTAATGAAACTAAACGATAGTGGTTTCAAAGACAATCCCTACTATCCGTATGATATGGTGCATTGGAATGATAATAATGTTTTGTTGATAGATTAGATGTTTTTAGATTCATCGGTAGTGGGGCAGGTTCGGCATTGGTTGACTGGATGTTTTAACATAAATAAAATTTTA
Source organism: Flavobacterium branchiophilum NBRC 15030 = ATCC 35035 (assembly GCF_002217205.1). Taxonomy (GTDB): domain Bacteria; phylum Bacteroidota; class Bacteroidia; order Flavobacteriales; family Flavobacteriaceae; genus Flavobacterium; species Flavobacterium branchiophilum. Next base: position 6,851 of record NZ_MUGT01000062.1, read on the forward strand.
ACTTTATAAATATAATTATGGGATTTTTAGACAAATTATTTGGTTCATCAAAAGAAGAACAAACTCAACACAAACCTCTTTTAATAGTAAGAGCTCAATTTAGAAACGAAAAATATTTTAATAAAGAAATACAATACTTTATTAAAATAATAGAGATTCTAAAGGAAGACAATAAGGAGTATATAAAAAAGCATGGGGCTTTAAGAGGATTTCAATTTGAAAATTTCACATCAAAATACAATAAATTAATAGAAAATTATTATAGTTTAGGTGAACCAATTCAAATCATGCAACCTATTTTTAAAGAATCTATTGAAAATTTTTCGCAAGCTTGGTCAGAAGATTATCAAGGATATCCTCTTTTACTACAGATGGTTTCGTTTGGGATATTATTAAAGTCGGACGAAGAAGAATTTAAAAAAATAACCGATTTTCTAAACAAAGCAACACAAAGCAATATTGAGGAAATGTGGAAACCTGATAATTTAATCTTTTATTTAATCGGAGCAAAAGACAATCAAAGAAAAGGAGGCAAGCCTTATGAAATGCTCTATGAAATAACCCAACTCCCAAAATTAGAAGCCGAAAAAGCCATCAAAGACTACCTCGAAGTATGGTTCAGTTTGCATCAAACTGACCCTTGGTACAATACACATTTACGAGATTCGGGTTATAGTGGCTATTGGGCTTGGGAGGTAGCCGCCGTAGTAAAAGTAATGAAACTAAACGATAGCAGTTTCAAAGACAATCCCTACTATCCGTATGATATGGTACATTGGAATGATAATAATGTTTTGTTGATAGATTAGATGTTTTTAGATTCATCGGTAGTGGGGCAGGTTCAGCATTAGTAGATTGGATGTTTTAATATAAATAAAATTTTAACTTTATAAATATAATTATGGGATTTTTAAATAAATTATTTGGCTCTTCAAAAGAAGAAAAAACTCAAAGTACACCTCAAGTTAGGGGAAAATTTAAGAATTGGAAGTATTTTAAAAAAGAAATTGATAGTATTAATAATTCTATTAAAATTTTTAAAGAAGATGATATAGTCTATATAAATACTCATGGTAAACTTTCAGCATTTCATTTTGTAAGCTACACTTTTAAATACAATAAATTAATAGAAAATTATTATAGTTTAGGTGAACCAATTCAAATCATGCAACCTATTTTTAAAGAGTCTATTGAAAATTTTTCGCAAGCCTGGTCAGAAGACTATCAAGGTTATCCCCTTTTATTACAAATGATTTCGTTAGGGATTTTGTTGGAAGTTCCTGAAGCAGAGCATCAAAAAATAAAAGAGTTTATATACAAGGCACACCATAGTACTATAGAAGCTATTTGGAAACCAGATAATCTTATCTTTTTTTTAATGGACGATGCAAAAAACAAAAGAAAAGGAGACAAATCCTATGAAAAGTTATATGAAATTACCCAACTCCCAAAATTAGAAGCCGAAAAAGCCATCAAAGACTACCTCGAAGTATGGTACAGTTTGCATCAAACTGACCCTTGGTACAATACACATTTACGAGATTGGGGTTATAGCGGTTACTGGGCTTGGGAAGTAGCCGCCGTAGTAAAAGTAATGAAACTAAACGATAGTGGTTTCAAAGACAATCCCTACTATCCGTATGATATGGTACATTGGGAAAAATAAATACATAAAAAATGACTGATTCAAATCTAAACAAATCAGAAAAAGTATATTGTGCTTTTTCGCATAAAGGACATATTATTTTACATGAATCAAAAATTGCTTTTTCTAAGGAATTAGAAAAAATTCCAAATGGCGAAAAACTAGAAATAATTAAATATGTAGAAAAAGGCTGGTGTACCATTCAAGGTAAAACCGCAATAGGATATGTAAATTTTGAAGATATTGTAGAAAAAGAAAACCTCCCCTACAAATCTTATCTTGGAAAATCATACACAAAAGAAGAATGGGAACCTTATGAAAAAGAACTATTAAAAAAAGAGAGAGAAATTGAAAAGCAAAAAATCAATGCAATTAAACTTAAAGAAAACGAAGATAATTTTTTGATTTTTATTTTAGTTGTTTTAATTATTATTTCTTTTACATTAGTTTATACGCAAACTTAAAAAAAATCATTTTAAATACACTGAATTTCAAACAGTTAAACACATTTATCAAATAATAATATGACAAACATTCTTTCAAATAAACCCCTATTCTTTTTGCTTCTATTTTCAGTTACTGCATTTTCCCAAATAAAAAGCGGAACAGGAATTGTAAAGGAAAAAGCAATTAATACCTATAATGAGCAAAAGCCAAAAGAAAAACTAAAGAAAACTCCAAAAACCGTTTTTTCCGACCGAGACAATAATGATACTTATCAAGAACCGTATAGTGCTAAAATGAATAGTAAAATAGGTATTGGAAAAGCGATGTATGTCATTGATGAAAACGAAAATTACTATGAAGTAGTTGTTGCCGATGAAAAATTATTGGGCAAACCAAAAGGCATTTTTGCTTTTCTTAAAAGTAAAAAATATCATTTTGCTAATACCAAAGAAGTTAAATATTTGGGTTGGATAAAAAAGGAAAATGTTATTGAATTTAGTGAGCCGCAACAAAATCAAGAGAATCTGAAATATGTAAAATATCTTGTGGCTTCCAACAATTTGGGGAATTTATATCATAGTGAAAAAACAATAGCCAAAAACGAAGTCATTCTTAAATCAAATCCAAATCTTGAAACGGCTTCTAAAAGCAAAATAAATCTGAATGATTTTGTATATGTCTATAAAATCAATACCACTCACAAATCGGCTTTTGTTTCTAATTTTGATAATCTTGTTGCAAAAGATACGATAAATCAAAAACGAGGCTGGATTTCCTTAGAGTATATCACACCTTTGGAAGACAATGTGGTATTGAAATTAGAGCCCAACGACACCCTAAAATGTAGTTCAAAAAACCAACGATTTGTTGGAAATCAACTATTTAAAAACACCTTGTTTGTCAATGAAAATCAAACTTCTACAACTTTGAATTTTGAAAAAACAAACCAGCTGCTATTTCCCATAAACGTTTGGAATCACGAAAAAAATAAAATCACCAATCTCAAAGGCGATGATATTTTGATGAGTACCATTGCCCAAATTGAAGAGCAAAGCAAAACAATAAATTTATTTTATATTTTTGATAATGATTCAAACAACAAACAGCAATTAAAAAAATTATTAGCTTCTATTCAAAATTTAAAAATTTCTATCGAAAAAGAAGCATTTTCAAGCTATCATTTTACCTTTTCTTTTATTGCAAAAGGCAGAAAAAGTTACTATTTACTAAAATCAAAATCGTTTTCAAAATGGTTTGATTTAATTGAAAAAAGCATCAAATCGCCCAATGAAATTCCAACTGAAAACAGTTTGGAAAACAATAATTCTATCAATCAATTTTTGTCTGATGAAGCTAATTTTGAAAACAATTTTTTCATTGTTGTTGGTGCAAATAATGCCATTAACTCACTTTTACCCGATGATGTAAACAAATTGACCAAAAACTCAACAAAACTACTTTTTGTTACATTAGAAAACAAAAACACACCTGAAATCCAAGATTTTATATTGCAAAATAAAGCGTATTTGAATTTAGCAAGCAGTCAAAGTAAAAAGTTTATTCAAAATTATTATGTAGATCAAAAATTGCTCATCGAAAATGACGAATTTGCTTTTTCAGATGAGTTTGATAACTCTTATATTTTTGATGCTCCAAAGAAAAGTAATTTTAACGGTGGTATTGTTTTTCCAAAATTAGATAACGAAATCAATCCAAAATCAGTAAACACCGCAATTGATTCTATATTGGTAAAAACTATAAAAACCAATCATTTACACCTAAAATCATTACGAGATTACAGAAGCGAGTTTAGCTTTTTGCGAAGTATTCCAAGCCATAAATTGAATGAGTTATTAAAAAATGTTGCCGTAAAAGATGCTATTTCCAATGAAATTCCAAAAAACTACAAAAACGAAATTTTTCTATACAAAGCAACTGATACAATAAATTCAACTTTTGAAAACAAACTCTGTTTACTGATGAATAAAGAAGAAATAAAAACGTTGATAGAAAACTATCGAGATTTGGTTGTAAAAGATTACACACAAGAAAACACCAGCAAAGAAATTATAAAAGACTTTAGAAAAAAGTTGAAAAATTTTGTAAAAAACCAAAACGCAACTACAAAAGTAAAATATAAAAATACACTTGCCGATTTGTTTTTCAATAAAACAGGAGTATTTGTAAACAGTTTAAAATTGCATGAAACAACAATCAAAGACGTTAAAAAATTAAAGAAAAATCCAACTGATTTTAGGTCTTTATTTATGGAATTAAATCAAAAATTAGAAACGCTCGAAACCATGCAACGCAACGATACTTTCGAGATTTTCAATGAAGATGCTGCTGTTAAATATTACTATGTTCCAAAACACCTTTTATTATAATTTTTAAAATGAAAAAAGAAATACAACCCAAGCCATTACACGAAACTATTTTAGAGCTATTTTATTTTGAAAGCAAAGAAAAGCCATGTAAACTAACTAAAAACGAAGTGTTTTGGAAATTCAAAGACCCAAGCGTGTCCGAATTTCAAATAGAAGAAGTATTAAATTGGTTGGTACATCATAAAAAATTGAATGAAAATTTAGGTTATTATACTTTAGATAAATATGAAGCCATAGAACTTGAAGAACGCATCAAAAAAGAACGAGAAACCATTAGAAAAGAAGCCAATTCTATTTTTTATACCAATAGTTATAGTTTGAAAAAACCTAAAATTGCCGAGATATTTGTGCATTATATAGCTCCTACATTACTCCTTTCATATACTTTTTTTATACTATTTTTGATTAACAAACTCAACACCAGTTTTGAATTGTCGGTAGAAAAATCAGAAAATTTTAACGAGGTTTTCATTGCCGAGCCTAAATCGGGATATTTTGGTAAGAAAAAAGCATTGTCAGACAAAGAAGTAAAGTATTTATTCAAAAATCAACAGCAAAACATTGTCTATCTCAACAAAAACATAGATACTTTGCAAAAACAAGTTACCAAAATAAATGAAATCCATTCCAAATCAACTAATGAAATCCATCAGCAAATAAAAATCCTCCACAACCAAGTACATGCCATACTTTTTCATTTGTCTATTTTATTAGTTGGATTTATTTTGTTGTTTTTCCTTAAAAATATTCTATAAAAAAAATTGCTAGTTCAAAATAAATTTATATATTTGATACATAATTAAAGGAGAATCTTTTTCTTCACAAAAGCTAATCAAAAAAAGGTATTTTATTTCAAATTGTTTTTTAAAATTATTTTATGTCTAATATAACCACAATAGGAGCTTTAGAAGCTCAAAAAAGTAGCACTGAAAGATTAAATTTAGGAAACAAACTCCTTTCAGGTGGAGAAGATATTTCAAGGTACAATATGGGAGTTTGCCATGATGTGGTCGCTTATACAATATATATGTTGAGACCCTCAATTAGCCCCTCTAATTTGGTAGTACTCAAAGGTCAAGAATGGCTAACAAGATTTAATTATTTGGAACAAGGCAAAGAGTGGAATGGAGATCCTTTTTTAGAGAGAGGAAAAGCAATAGGCTTTTATCGACTCGTTGATAAGACATTTTTTCATTCTGCTATAAGTACAGGATTTGGAACAGAAATTAGATCTGTTAATGGGCTTACTTTAGGAGCAAGTTGGTTGTTTCCCTCAAATTTAAGTTCTTTAGGAACAAGGAGTGCTGACGGAACATATAGACATGATGGAACAAACATAAAAGTTTATATATCCTCATTATAGTAAACACTTTTTTTCTGAATATTTATTTTAGCTAATAATGCCTTGCTCACTATTTTAAATCCATTCTCTTTTGGGTACTATAAGTCGTATCCAAAAGGGCTTGGATAACTAAAAATCCTCCACAGCCAAGTACATGCCATACTTTTTCATTTGTCTATTTTATTAGTTGGATTTATTTTGTTGTTTTTTCTAAAAAATTTCCACTAAAAAATTTGCTAGTTCAAAATAAATTTTTAAATTTGACACATAATTGATTGCGAATCCTCCTCTTCTTCACAGAAGCTAATCAAAAAAAGGTATGAAAATACAAAAAAGAGGTATTCTAAATTCAATTAGAGTACCTCTTTTTTTGTTAATACTAGTCCATAAAAGAAAGAAAGTACTCCAATTAAATCATTTTTTTAACAATTTTAAATTAAATTATCATGGCATTTAAAGCACTATTAGAAATCGAAGGAAACGAGTATCAAGTATTATTTTCAAAAGTAGATATGACCCGTCACGTGGACGGAAAAGGGTGTGTTTCATCAGAAGTAAAAGGCGGTAGAGTTAATGTAAGAGTAAAATCGACAGACAATACTACTATTATTGAACAAGCAGTAAACAGCCAACACAAACCTGTTTCAGGAAAAATTAAATATTTCAAAGCAGATTCTGAACAAGTAATGAAAGAATTGGCCTTTGAAAACGCTTTCATTGTGTTTTTCAGCGAAGTGTTAGACGCTTTGGCAGAAACGCCAATGACTACCGAAATTACTTTCTCGGCAGAAAAAATTACTTTAGGTAACGCTACTTTAGACAACAACTGGGCTAGAGTATAGTCGTAAAGTCGAAAGTCAAAAGTCATAAAGTGGAAAAAATCAAGAATTACTCCTTAATTATGTTAATCCCTTAATGGTAAAAAGGAATCAACTTTAAACTTGAAACTTAAAATGTAAAAAGCAGTTACTAGTGCTGCTTTTTGTTTTTTTTTATTTAATACCTATAAAATAGTCCAATCTACTTGTTCTTTTTTGCTAAAATGAGTCAAAAAAAATAGTTCCGTAGCCCAGCTATGCAACGATT
>NZ_MUGT01000063.1 GCF_002217205.1 Flavobacterium branchiophilum NBRC 15030 = ATCC 35035
TCATTGCTCGGCTTGCAGCCGCAACGAAACTCTAGCTGTTAGCGGCTGCACTTATATCCTGTCGTGGGTTAGTTAGCATTTTCGTTTGCTTGTCTGTCCTTTAGTAATTGTCGTGCCGCCTCAAGTGCCTCGGGAACGTATTTATTTGCAGTTACTATTTCTGTTAAGGTCTCTGCTGAATAACCGTCATATTTTTGTTTGAACTTTTTTACTACTTCTGTAAATCTTGCTTTGTCAATTCTCTCTCGTTCTTCTGGTGTCTGCTTTGATGCTAAGTTGTCAACCATAAATTCGTTTACCCTTTTAAAATTTATAATGTAAGCAAGAAGTCCTGCCCAAAATGCAGATGGTTGAAAACCTATGATCAAACTGCCAATGCCAAAACTTGATGTTGTTTGCAAAGCGGAAAAAATCACAAGATTAAAAAGTCCTACGGCAACTGTCAACCCAAAAGTGTATTTGTAAAATTGTCGGAGAAAAAAGTAAGTCGAGAAGTTAATGCCAATTGCTCCAAAAGCTATGTAATGTTTTATTGTCAACTCATAGTCATAAGTAACTCCTGCCATAACTACTGTCCCACGAACTGCTGTAATAATTGCGTCAATGCAATAAGCTGTCAGCAACAAAAGTGGAAGTATTTGTCGTTGTTGTTTTAAAGTCGTCAAAAGTTGTTGTCTCGTCATTCGTTTTTTGCTTTGTCGTTTGAGTTTGCACTTTCGTCATAGATTAGCCGCTAACGGTCGGGTATTTGCGAAGGCTGGGGATTAGAAGTACAAATGTTCAAATTTAGCACAAATGTTTATTAGAATTCCGAATGTTCAATTTAGCACTGAACCCGCTTTTTTGCAAAACCCCTGTTATGCCCTAGTGCCTTTTTTCACTTTATTTTGTCGCATAAATTACTTCGTCATTTAGTATTTGTAAAGCTTCTTGTTCTTTGTAATAAGCTTCTGCTCTTAATTTATTTGCTTTAAGTGCCAAATCATTTATTTCTTGCATTACTTCTTTTTGTTTTAAAATTGGAATTGGTATTTCTGCTAAATGATGAGCCTCAATTTCGTCTATAACTGCACCATATGTTAGTTTCTTTATAAGTGCTTTTCCAAATTCTGAATTTAACCAAATGTATAAATAACCTGAAATTGTATCATCTTTGGGAACAACTCGTAAAACGTGTTCAGATAAAGCCCAATTTTCCCAATGCTTTGGAATTAGTTGAGTTTTCCCAATAGTACCACTTCGTGTAATTGCAATCATATTTTCTTTTACAAGCAACTCTTCAATTCTGCTTTTATGAGTAGTTTTTGATAAGTATTTTTTGTCATTTGGATTTAACTCTAAAATTTGTTTTCCCCCTAGAAAAACTACTCCATTCTCATTTTCAACATAATTTCTAGTAAATCTTCCTGCTTGGAAAATCGCAGAAGTTATTTCTTTGTCATCCAAACGTTTTATTGTTGCACCTGCATCAAATAAACAGTCAATAATATTCATTACAACTGGGTTGTGATAAGAACCATCAAAACGATTATTCAATAAATCTAATCTTACACTAAAAGTTTTTACTTCACTTTCTGTATCGTAATAGTTTGGTTGTAAGGTGTCAAACGAAGGCAGTTTTAAAGCATCAACTAAAAGTTTTTCAGCTTGATCTATGAGTGCATTTGCTTGGTCTCTCAACTCAAAAGAGTTCATAATTAAATTATGAATTTTCTCTTTTATCTCTTTGCTTGGATTTGGAATTGATATTTTGACAATATGTTCAGGTTCAATTTGTTTAATTACAGCACCATATATATTACTTTGAACAATAGAAATGCCAACTTCACTTTTAAAATAAGCATATAAATAACCAGCATAATCTTTAGGTATAATCCTTATTGCGTGCTCACTTACTAAATGCTTTTCTAAAGAATTATTAACTAAAGTAACATTTCCAATAGTGCCTGACCTTGAAATTAACAACCAACCTTTTTCTAATGAAAATTGAGAAATATTAGTTGTTTTTTTAGAAAAGAATTTTATCGGATTTGGTTTTAATTCCAACATTTCTGAACTTCCCAAAAAGCCGATAATATCGTCACTATTACTTTTTTTTACATAATTTCTTTTGCCACGACCACCATAAAAACAATTTTCAATAAAGTCAGCAACAAATTTAATTTCCCATTTACAGTTTTTAAGAATTTCCTTTGCCTTTCTAACTTCAACATTGTAAACATTAGCTTCAAAGCGTAGCTTTGAAGCAATGATTTCATCGATACTGATACTTGCATATTTTAATGTTTCTACCATTGTATTCCTTCTTGTTTTTTCCAACGACTAAAAATATTTGGAACTTCTTTTGTTTGGTCGTCTAATTCGGGTTCATCAAATGTTTCAATATCTCCGTTTTCATTTATTATTGTTCTTTCAAAATAAATTATTTCTCCATTTTTATCTCTCTTTAATAAATCTTGCCCTCTTTTATCGTGTCCAATTTTTTCAACCAATGACATAAAAATATTGTAACTATGAAATGGTTCTCTTTTTTCTTCTTCTGTTTTCTTTTGAACTATTAAAACAGAACATTGCGTTCCTGTTGAAGGTTGAAAAGTATCTTGGTGCAAGTCAATACTTGCGATAATATAACAATTTTTCAAAAGCCATTCTCTGATAAATGTTTTGCCTGGACTTCCTAAAATACTGTCAGGTAATACAACTGCTAATCTTCCTTTTGGTTTTAAAAATTGAACACACCTTTCAACAAATAATTCTTCTGGTGACATTGATTTACTTGTACCCGAAATTTCGTATTGGCTTAATATTGTTGGGTCTTGAATTGGTATTTTGCTCCCAAAAGGTGGATTTGTAACGATTACGTCAAACAAAGCAATATCTTTTATACTCCTAATTTTAGAAGCATCAATATTAAATCTTTCTGCTAATGTTTTTTTGAAGTCTAAATCCCACTCGTGTGGTGGAAGTAATGAATTGGCACGAAGAATATTACCTGCACCATCATTATTCATTACCATATTCATTTTGGTTGCCTTTACTAAATCGGGGTTTATGTCAAAGCCAAAAAAATGTTTACTCGCAATTTCTTTTATTTTATCGTTTGCAGTTTGCTTTTGTACATCACTCCACTGTTTTTTTGGTTTTCCTAATGTTTTTTCAAGTTGAATTTCAATTTGATTGATTACATAATTCATAGCTTGAACCAAAAAACCTCCTGTCCCACAACTGCTGTCTAAAACGGTTTCGCCAATTTTTGGTGCAACCATTTCAACAGTCATTTTCATAACATTTCTTGGTGTAAAAAATTCTCCTCTGTCACCTCTTAAATTTGCACCTACAATTTCTTCGTAGGCTTTTCCTTTAACATCAATATTTGTATCTAAAAAACTATATCGCTGTAATTCTCCCACAACATAAGCAATAGTTCTTGGCGATAGTTTTAATTCATCGTTTTGCTCAAAAATTTGCTTTTGTTTTTCTTTGACTTTTGTAAAAATCTTTTCTATTCGTTTTTTTACTGTTACTTGTCCGTCAGGATTGTTTCTTTCTTTGGTTGAAACAAAAAATTCAGGTTCTTCAAATAAATTTCTTTCATCTTCAATTTTGCAGAAAATTATTTTTAGAAGTTCAAAAAAAGCTACTTGTTTTTGAGGTCCATCAATGGCATAAATATGATTGTGGCATTTTTTAAAAGCATAAAGTAAATTGTCGCCACTAGCTTTTTGTTGTTTCTTTCTGCTTGGTCTGTCAATTTCTTCAATAGGTGTATTGTAAGAAGGAATGTCAATATAATCGTAAAACTCAATTTTGCCTTTGTCGGTTGTACTTTTTCTATATACTTCTTTGTCTTTACCATTTGTCCACATTCCCCACTCACAATTTCCGCAAGCCTGCATATAAGATTTCAACTGTCCAACTCCATCTTTTTTGTCGTTTGGACTTATGTTTTCTTTCTTACACTCAATAATAAGAATAATATTCTCCTGTTTAAATTCTGTGCAGTCATTTGGAAAAATTGCAATATCAACTCGTTTGTTTGCCGAACCAACTTTAATAGGAAACTCAATTTTAATAAGTCCTTTTGGATATTGGTGTTCGTTTACAAGTCGTTTTTCAATATTCTGTCTTACATATTCTTCGGGTGTGTCATTTCTGAAAATACCGTCAATGTAATCTCTCAATTTTCCCTCTGGAACTGTTATGACTTGTTTATTTTCTATCATTTAATTTGTCTGTTGTTTGTTATTGTACGGTCGCTCGTGGCATTGGGCATAACTAGTAGATATACGAAAGTTATTGCGTTTTTAACATATTGTATCTACTTTGCGAAAGTACAAACAAAAAAACATTTTGCAACTTTTTTTATAAAAAAAAATTGCAAGAATAAAAATGAGAAGCAAGAAATTAGATGCAAGAGGTTAGAAACAAGAGGTTAGAAACAAGAGGTTAGAAACAAGAAATTAGAAGTGGGAGAACGAAAAAAAAGAAGTTTTAAAAAAAACTTTCATGAGTGGAGGCTGACTATTGGAGGTTGCCCCGCATGAGGGATAGAGCAAGGCACCATGTGCTCGTGATAGCCCGACGGCAAAAAAAGGAAGCCCCGCCTGAAGGGTTTGGGGCGTGGGGGCTTTCTTTTTTTTGGCGGCATGCCCTTATACCAAACACTCATATAAAATAGCCCAATCTGCTAGCTCTTTTTCTCCAAATATTTCACAAAAAAATAATTACGTAGCCCAGCTATGAAAAGATTTTTATAAAATCTTGAAAAAAAATAGCATTGCATTTTTAGACTATTTTATATAAGTGTTTGGTATTATTTTGATAATGTGGTTTTTTTGTTTGATTTTTTGTTGTTTATTATCTAAACATTGTGTGCTTTTGTAAGGCTCGATTAGGATTTTTTTTCTCGAATGGTGTTTTTATAAAATCATATTGTCGTAAGGGATTAAAACCGGGTACCCTTTGGACTTGAAATAGGCTGCGGGATTTTGACGGCAAACTACCATTACAAAATCGCCACCCCAGGCACCTAAACTTTTGACAACTCCGTCAAAATCGGCAAAAAGATATTCTTTTACGGTTTGGATTTCTAAAATAGTGCTCATCAGATTTTCGTGTTTTTCGAGTAAATTTGCAAAGTGATTCAAATCGTTTGCTTCTAATAGGCTTTGGGTTATTTGGTTTATTTTTGGCACTTCGTCGTCTAAATCGTGTTGTTTTTTCCTATAATTGGCAATGGCTGTTTTGCTGCTTTGTTTTTGATTGAGGTATAAAAAATATATATTGGCTGTAAAATGGGGTCGAAAAAAAACGGGGGTTACTTTTGGGTTTCCGTGTTGTAATTCATATACGATAGGCTGTTTGTGTTTGGCACAAGCAATATCGTAGCCACTGCCTCCAAAGCTATTTTGTAGTAATAAATAGGCGTCTGTTTGTGTCCATTGTGCTATATTGTTTATCAAAGTTGACGAGGTGCCAAGTCCCCAATGTCGTGAAAATGTAAGGGTAGTGTGTACTTCGTACCCGTTTTTTTCTGACAAAAAAAGTGGATTCAACTTATAGGCTTCGTGCAAGATGGCCAACAAGGTTTGCTTGATAGATGGCTCGCTGTTGGCATCGGCTTGGGAGTTGATGATGGCTTCAAACGGCAGTATGTCTTGGAACCACACACTGTTATCTGCATCAAAACTTGTCCAAATGATTTGGGGTTTAGGGATTGTTTTTACATGTAAAAATTGCCCCATTTTGCTAGGCAATGCCAGTGCTTTTGCTCCATCGAGCACCAGGTATTCGGCCGTTAGTAACAGTTTGCCATGGCTATAAAATGTTTGTTCCATGTTATTTTTTTGTTCTAATTTCGTTGATCAACGCCACAACAGCTGCGTGTGAAATGGCATTTTTAGCAAAATAGGTTTTTATGATTTTACGTTCTTCGACGGTGGTTTCAAATTGATTTAAAATATTATTGAGGTGCATTTTCATGTGGCCAGCCTGAATGCCCGTGGTTGTAAGCGACTTTAGTGCTGCAAAATTTTGAGCTAAACCTGCCACGGCCACAATTTGCATGAGCTCTTGAGCCGAAGGGTTTTCGAGCATGGTATGGGCCAATTTGACTAGAGGATGCAAGGAGGTAAGGCCTCCAACGGTGCCAAGAGCCAACGGAATTTCGAGCCAAAACCTAAAAATGCCGTCTTCTATTGTGGCGTGAGATAAACTGGCATATTGCCCTTTTTTGCAGGCAAATGCGTGTACACCAGCTTCTACGGCTCTAAAATCGTTGCCTGTTGCTAGCACAACTGCATCTATGCCATTCATGATGCCTTTGTTATGTGTAACGGCTCTAAATGGTTCTATTTCTGCAATTTGAACTGCTTGTACAAATTTTTCGGCAAATTCTTGTGGGTTATCAATATTTTTTTCGGCTAAATTTGCCACAGCACAACTTACTTCTGCCCGAACGATACAATTTGGAACATAATTTGACAAAATACTCATGATAACATCCAAAGTATTGTTGTTGGAATTTATTTGGTCGTCTGATTGAAATTCTGATAATAAAGTTTTTGAAAACTGCTCTAAACACGAGTTGATAAAATTGGCCCCCATGCTGTCTTTGGTATCAAATGTGGCATGAAGTTGGTAGTAATGAGCCATTTGCTTCGTTTGGTTTTGAAGTTGAATATCCAAAATACCGCCACCTCTTTTTTGCATATTATGGGTAATCAATTGGCAATCTTCAAAAAAACGGGGTTTGATACGTTCAAAAAACAATTCTAAATCTGTGGCATTACCCGAAAAAGTAAAATGCACCTGACCTATTTTTTCAGTATCTAGCACAAATGCTTTGAACCCGCCACGTGTGGCCCAAAATTTGGCTGCTTTTGCTGCTGCTGCTACTACAGAACTTTCTTCGATTACCATGGGAATAGTATATAACTTATTGTTTATCAGAAAGTTGGGTGCTACACCAAGTGGTAAATAGAAATTTGAAATGGTGTTTTCTATAAACTCGTCATGCAGTTGTTGGATGTCCAAATCGGAGTTCCAATATTGTTTGATGATTTGCGAAGCCTCTGCGGGATTTTCAAAATAGGTTGTAGCAATCCATGCTACTTTTTCGTTTTTGGTCCATTTAGAAAACCCACTAACTGTATTTTTCATTTTCATTCATTATTAAAAAAATTGCCGCACAAAGATAGTTTTATTTTTAATACCAAGTTTATAGTGTATGGCTTGTAATACTTTTTGATGCTACGTTTTGTAATTTTTGGCCAAAATTTTTCATGAAAAATAAGCTTTTGGCTCCTACCCTATTGCATCTCATAAAGCCGCTATCTGAATAGTTTTTTATGTGTTTATTACTAAAAAATTTACAAAACGGTTTTATTGTGGCTGATAAAAATGGATGGATTGGCCAATTAGTTTCCATTTGCCTTTTATTTTTTCTAATAATCGTATTTCGTACGAATAACTTTTAATGCCGTCTGAGGAGGTTGAAACTTCGTCGTGACTTACCCAAGCTATATTTTTTTGGATATTGAATTTATAATTTTGATGTATGGCACTTCCCCCCTTGCCTACCCATTCGAGGGGTGGATGTAGCATGGTATAAGGATCTATATCCATAGTTTTGCCCTCTGTGGTAGAAACGATGATGCGACTATAGGGTTTTATCGACCAACAATTGGCATGGGCTTGAACATCTCCAGACCTCCATGTTTTGCCTTCTGTTTCCAATAGTTTTTGGATGGCTTTTGCTTCGTGCTGGTAGGACTGAGCCCAAACTATTTGTGATAGAACGGACAAAACAATTACTAAATATAATTTTTTCATAAATATATAATTTTTATTAAACAAAATCTTATTTTTATTAAATAATTAAACCCAAAAATTTAAAATCGTTTTTGTAAGGCCATTGAATCGAGTCCCAAAATTTTATCCACACTTAATCATGACTTCAAAAATACAATAAAAAAAGCCTCCCTAAATATTTTGTATTAGGTTTTTTTATAAATGCCATTAAAACTAAGCAACTAATTCAAGTCAATATCAATGAAAAGGAGCGTTTAAAAAGTGTAACCTTAATATTAATTTACTTTCAACACTTTGATTATCAGTGCAATATAAATATTATGCAAAATTTAACATATATTTTGTTTAATTTATTTTGATATTAGTTAAACAATAATTAATTTTATAACCTCAAATCATTAACCCAACTTGCCG
>NZ_MUGT01000064.1:0-9279 GCF_002217205.1 Flavobacterium branchiophilum NBRC 15030 = ATCC 35035
TCGCTCGGCTTTCTCTGTTTTAAATCAAATTCATCTTAGTTTAAAGTCACTTTATTCGTGTTTATTTGACCTCTAAAAACCATATAGTTTTCTTTACGCATTTTAGAAAGAATCTTCTTTTCCTTGATGTTTAAAAACCCTGATTGATATAAATTTAAACTAATACTTAAATCACTATTTGAAATCATTTTCATTTTTAGCCCTATTTTCTCTCCCTCTGTTAAGAAATCGTCTAAACAAAAACTAATAGTTTCACTGGTATTGCCTTTAATAAAAAAAACATCATATTTTTTTACATTCTTGTTTCGTTCAGTTAATTTTTCAAATTTAACTTCTGCTATTGTTGTTTCAACGGAGTCATTTTTAAATATATTAACCTTTGTATAAGAGGCAGAAGAAAAGTCTGGAGCTTTATTTTCAAAGGTAAAGTTTTTATTAATCACATAATTTACATTTGTTTTATTACTCAAAATGATTTCTAAAATAATTTTTTTATTTTCATCTAGCCTTGAATTTAAAATCTTGTATTCAATACTTTGGGCATAATTCATACTAAAAACAAAAAATGCAATGGATAAGAATTTCAGTTTCATATCTGTTATTTTTTTAGTAAGTTTTGATAATAATTTATACCTGCTTGAGCATTTGGGTCGCCGTAAACTTGATTGAAATTTGTCCAAACGTTTAGTTCCTCTTGGTATTTTTGAGGATTGGTCATAGATTGAAAACCAGCGTAATTCATATTACTCATATTTAAAATATGTGTGAATTCGTGCCCAATAGTGTATGCAAAATCTAGATTAGTTACTATTTTAGACATTGACAATGAAACTTTCCAACTATTATCCGACAGCATTTCAGATTCTCCATATGCTTCCATTCCATTTTCCGCAACTAATGCTTCTCTGAATTCATATGCTGATATTTTACTATCGGCTTTACTGGCTAACATTCTTAATTCTTTTATAGCATTTATATTTTTAGCCATTGCCTCATCTGTAAAAGCAAATTTACCTTTCCAATTTATTCCAGCGGCTTTTAATTGACTTTTAAAAGATTGTCTTTCAGAGATTTTATGCATCGCATGATTCAACCCACTTACAAACAACCCTGTTACGGCACCCTGCCAGAAGTTGCCCCCTGTTAGACTTGCTCCTGCAGCGCCCATAACTGTTCCAAAGGCAATGGTGCCTATTGGATTCTTTAATCCTAAAACAGTACCTAAACCTTTATGGGTTGTTGTTACTGTATCCGAAAACGACCCAACATGATATGTATTTGAACTAGACCCTCCTTGCCAAACACTACTTGCAATTCTGCTAATAGCTCCTGCGGCAAAGCCACTCTACAACGCTATTTGTTTTTACAAAAATATAAAAATAGTTTTTAAAACACTATTTTTTTAAAGAAATTTTATTGGTATAAATTCAAAAAATAATTGGACGAATAGCGACAAAACAACTGTTTTTCAAATTATTGATAAAATGCTCATAACAAAGAAGTTTAAAGATTATTTTGCTAAAAATGTAGCGACTTTATAAACGACAAAAGCCGAGCGATGCTCGGCTTTATTGTTGTTTACAACAATTATATCCTATTTGCTAATTAATAACCATATCAGTAATAAGCATAGAATTATTACAATATAATTTATATTATTTCTCAAAACACTTATTTTTTTCAAAAAGAATAAGACAAAAATTGAAATAATAATGTAAATAGCAGTTAAATCAAGTATTTTATTCACACAATAGAATAAGACTTCTAGATTTAATGAAGGGCTGTTATTTTGATTACAATCGTTGAAATTAAATAACACGAATAAACTCAAAATATAAACTGCAATCAAAGATGCTAAAACAATTAATGTTTCTTTAATAAAATTAATTTTTCTCATAGTAATAATCTAAAATCCTATTTTCCAACTCATTCCTTTTACATTAGGTATCGTTGCACTATTGTTGTTTATTATTAAGTTGTTATAAACTTTCCCTTGATATTTAATACCAATACCATTTCCAGATATTTGTATTGTTCCATTTTTCAAAGGAACTATATTTATATTTCCATCTTTGAAAATAGCGTCAGAAACACCATTTACTAGCATCATTTTAGGATTTAAACCACTAACCCAATCTATTTTAATACTACTATCAGAAAGTTTTGTGAAACTATTAATTAATGAAGCAGCATCTGAAGGAACACCATATTTACTAACCAAATCTTTTGAAGTTATTGTTTCATTAACCTTTGCAGATTTTAAAACTTTTCTCAAACCATCTTCAAAAGATGTTTTTTGCTTCTGTTGTTGATCATCATCATCAAACATATTATTGTCCATTTTATGCATCGCGTGATTCAACGCACTTACAAACAACCCTGTTACGGCACCTTGCCAGAAGTTGCCACCTGTAAGCCTTGCCCCTGCTGCGCCACTAAGGGTGCCAAAAGCAATAGTACCAAAACCATTACTTTATCCTGTTGCACCACTAATACCTTTATGTATTGTTTCAGTCGTAACATCGTCTAATGTTTCAAAAGTACTACCACCTTGCCAAACACTACTTGCAATACTACTAATAGCTCCTGCGGCAATGCTACCCTACAACGCTATTTATAATGACAAATATAATAATTAATTTTATATAATGTCATTTTTTTAAGAAAATTATTTTTATCAAAATGTATTGATATAAATTCAAAAAATAATTGGACGAATAGCGACAAAATAAACTATTAATTTTATGCTCGATACCTTTATCGGTAAAAGAAAATTAAAAGATGCTCTGCAAAATGTACTTCACGATGTAAAATAACAAACCCAGCCAACAGCTGGGTTTATGTTGTTAATCATTTTTTATTATTTCAAAACTATTTGAGAAATAAGTAGAATTGATTTCATCGGCCGACTTACCGTATAAAACTTTTAATCGATACTTTTTAAAATTTAAGAAGTTCTTTAAATAAAAAACTTTTTGAATTGAAACCTTTTTGTTAATCGTCTGATTTGGTTTAATTAAATTAATAACAGATGCTCTTGACTTTGGTTGACTAATATCATTAATTAGCTCAAACCAATTATTATTTTCAAAATATTCAATACTTACATAATAGTATTTTCTTTCAGAATTGTTACTGATTGTAAATTCAATATTTTGATTCTGATTATATTTTTGCATCAGACCTTCAATTCTAATTTATCATTGTTTTCTTTACAAGCAAAGAAAAAAAGAATATATAAAAACAAACTTTTCATATCTAATTTATTTAATAAAATGTTTTCCCTAATGTTGAAGTATTCGCTGTCGGATAATTAACAATAACCCTTATAGATGAATGTGTTTGAGAATAATTAATCAATTTAGGGAAAAATCGTTTTCCAACTTCTATACATCCGTGTGAAAATCCTTTATGTGAATCGTGCAAATAAATACTACTTCTACCAAAAGTTTTAGTTCCTGAACTAGGACTTAAACTTGCTCTTACTGTACCCCATCCTGGATAACTATATGTTTTTCCTGAAGTTGTAGTATATGATGATGGTATTTGCTGAATACCACTACCCGGTAATGTTTCCCCAGTAGAAGAATTTATATTTACATTTCTATTAGGACTTAAACTTAAATTTACACTATAATTACCTTCAGGAATTGGACCAGCATCAGGAACATTTTGCATACTTGAATTTTGATAACCTGGTAAACCAGATGTCGCTGAAAATCTGTCAATAACATTTCCTTTACCATCATACCAAACTATCTCATCTCCATCATAAACAAGATAATCTCCGCCTTTTTGTTGCATCGAGTGAAAAGTGTGATTCAACCCACTTACAAACAACCCTGTTACGGCACCCTGCCAGAAGTTGCCCCCTGTTAGACTTGCTCCTGCAGCGCCCATAACTGTTCCAAAGGCAATGGTGCCTATTGGATTCTTTAATCCTAAAACAGTACCTAAACCTTTATGGGTTGTTGTTACTGTATCCGAAAATGTCCCAACATGATATGTATTTGAACTAGACCCTCCTTGCCAAACACTACTTGCAATACTGCTAATAGCTCCTGCGGCAAAGCCACTCCAAAAATTACCGCCTTGTATGCCTGTTAGTGCACCTTGAAAAGTGCCGTGTGCCAAGGCTTCAAACCCCGATCTTACGAAAAAATTACCCATCGTTCCAGCCCACTCGCCAATGCCAAAGGTGGCTGCTCCACTCAATGCTCCAATAAATGTGGCCGTTAAGGCACCTTTGAGGGTTATGGGTTGTGCCGTAAAATAGTTGGTTGCCAGATAGGTTGCTAGGGCTATACTGGCTCCAATAATAATAGCATCATCAATACCAAAAACATTTCCTGTAATATCTGTATATTTCAAGGGATTGTTTACACTATAGCCATAATGGTTGTAGTTTTGAGTATTGTAGGTCTTTCTCTACAACAAACAATTTGTTAATGACTACTTCATAACGCTGAACAATACCAAATTATTGTTTCTTTAAAATAAAAAAATGTTAAAACCTGATTTTTTTAAACAAATCCCACAAAACAATACCAGCACTTACAGCAATATTCAACGAATGTTTGGTACCAAGCTGTGGAATTTCGATAGCTCCATTGCACAACCGAACGGCTTGCTCATTGACCCCAAAAACTTCGTTGCCAAATACTAAAGCATATTTTTGATGTGGTATTATTTCAAATTTTTCTAACGAAATAGCATGATCAACTTGTTCAATAGCCCATACTTGAAGCCCGTCTTGTTGCAATTTGGGTATTAAATCCAAAACATTTGCTGCATATTCCCAAGCAACTGTTTCTGTAGCTCCAAGAGCCGTTTTGTGAATTTCTTTGTTTGGAGGTACTGCGGTAATCCCACAAAGGTATATTTTTTCTATCAAAAAAGCATCTGAGGTTCTAAAAACCGAGCCTATGTTGTTCAAACTTCTAATATCGTCTAAAATGATGGTTAATGGTGTTTTTGGGGCTAATTTGAAATCGGAAACCGATTTTCGATCTAATTCTGAATTGTCTAATTTTCTCATGATTAAAAAAAAAGCTTCCTAAAATGGTTTAGGAAGCTTGTAGTATAAATTACAATTACAATTTAGCTTTTGGTTGCAGGAGCTTCGTCTGGCAAAACAGTTCCTTTGATAGTCAAAACTTTTGTTGGTTGCCCTTCTGCATTAGAAGTTACAGTTACAGTTTTGGTAAATGCACCAACTCTATCCGTAGCATATTTTACGCCAATAACTCCTTTAGCTCCTGGAGCTACAGGTTCTTTTGGTGAGGTAGGAACGGTACAACCACAAGATCCTTGTGTGTTGGTAATCACCAATGGTTTGTTTCCATTGTTTGTAAACACAAACTCTCTTTGCCCATTGGCATTATGAGCAATGGTGCCATAATCGATAGTTTCTTGTTCAAAAACCATTCCAGCTCCCTCAATTTGAGGCGTTTTTGACTTTACTTCTTTTTTCGATTTTTTAATTTTTCCTTTTACTTCTTTTTTTGCAATAGCAACTTCTTGAGCAAAAGTAGCTGTTGTTCCAAAAATTGTAAACGCAAGCAATAGTACTATCTTCTTCATGTTTTTTAATTTTAATATTTAATAAATAACAGAACAAAAGTACATTATTTTTTGAACAAAGTACTTAAAATTTTCTTAAAATGTATTTTTTTTAATTTCATGTTGAAAAATGGGTTTAAAAATCATAAATTCGCTTTTTTAAATTTAAAATCAAAATATTTTGTCAGCCAAAGAAAAAACAGCCAAAGAAACTCCATTAATGAAGCAATACAACGACATCAAACGCAAATATCCTGATGCTTGCTTGTTGTTTAGAGTAGGCGATTTTTATGAAACATTTGGAGAGGATGCCATTAGAGCAAGTAAAATTCTTGGAATTGTACTTACCAAAAGAGGTGCTGGTTCTGAAACCGAAACGGCCCTTGCAGGATTTCCTCATCATTCTTTGAATACCTATTTGCCCAAATTGGTCAAAGCGGGGCTTCGAGTGGCCATTTGCGACCAGCTAGAAGATCCTAAAATGACCAAAACTATTGTGAAACGAGGAGTTACAGAGCTTGTTACGCCAGGTGTTTCTATGAACGACGAAGTTTTGCAATCAAAATCTAATAATTTTTTGGCCGCTGTATTTTTTGGAAAGAAAAACATTGGCATTGCTTTTTTAGATGTTTCTACTGGCGAATTTTTAACGGCAGAAGGTCATGTTGAATATATTGATAAATTGTTGCAAAATTTTAGTCCTAGCGAAATTTTAGTTTCCAAACAAAACAAAGCTGATTTTAAGGACGCTTTTGGCGATGATTTTCATTTGTTTTATTTAGAAGATTGGATTTTTAAAGAAGATTATGCCGTAGAATCGCTTACCAAACATTTTGAAACCATTTCGCTAAAAGGATTTGGAATCGAAGATTTGACCAATGGCATCATTGCGGCAGCGGCTGTATTATTTTATTTGTCTGAAACACAACACCATAAAAGACAGCACATTACGGCTATTCAACGTATTGCCGAAGATGCTTATGTATGGATGGATCGGTTTACGATAAGGAATTTGGAGTTATACCATTCTTATAATCCAAATGCTGTTACATTGCTAGAAGTAATAGACAAAACGTTGTCGCCCATGGGATCCAGACTGCTCAAAAGGTGGCTGGCACTACCACTCAAGGACTTGAACAAAATCAAATCCAGACATGATGTGGTTGCTTATTTGAAGGACAACCCCGAAGTGCTGAAAAATATTCAACATCAAATCAAACAAATATCAGATTTAGAAAGGTTGATATCAAAAATTGCTACGGGCAAAGTGTCTCCCCGAGAAGTTATTTACCTTAAAGATTCGTTGGACGCCATTATTCCCATCAAAACATTAGCATTACAAAGTAAGCAAGAAGCTGTTCGAATTATGGGCGACAGTTTGCATGGTTGCGAATTGCTTCGTGAAAAAATTGGCCACACATTGCATCCAGAAGCCCCTGTAGCCATTGCAAAAGGCAATGCCATTGCAAGTGGCATCCACGAAGAGTTGGACGATTTAAGAGCCATATCCAAATCGGGAAAAACTTTTTTGGAAACTATTGAAAAAAGAGAGTCGGAACGAACAGGTATTTCGTCTTTAAAAATTGCATTCAACAATGTTTTTGGTTATTATATAGAAGTTAGAAACACCCATAAAGACAAAGTGCCCAACGAATGGATAAGAAAGCAAACCCTTGTTAATGCCGAAAGGTATATTACAGAAGAGTTAAAAGACTATGAAACCAAAATACTAGGTGCCGAAGAAAAAATACAACAAATTGAAAATCAATTGTTTGAACAACTGGTCGCTTGGATAGCTACTTATATCAAACCTGTGCAATTGAATGCCAATTTGATAGCCCAACTTGATTGTTTGACATCTTTTGCCCAATTAGCCATAGACAATCATTATGTTTGTCCAGAATTGGACGATACGTTTACATTAGAAATCAAAAACGGGAGACACCCTGTGATAGAAAAACAACTACCCGTGGGTACACCCTACATTTCAAATGATGTGTTTTTAGACAAGGATACCCAACAAATCATCATGATTACAGGGCCAAACATGTCTGGTAAATCGGCCATTTTAAGACAAACGGCACTGATTGTATTGTTGGCACAAATGGGCAGCTTTGTTCCAGCAGAAACCTTGCGAATGGGAATTATAGACAAAATATTTACCCGAGTGGGCGCTTCGGATAATATATCGATGGGCGAATCTACCTTTATGGTCGAAATGAACGAAACAGCATCGATATTAAACAATATTTCCGAAAGAAGTTTGGTACTTTTAGACGAAATTGGCAGAGGTACAAGTACTTATGATGGTATTTCTATCGCTTGGGCCATTGCAGAATTTTTGCACGAACACCCCGCCAAACCCAAAACACTATTTGCCACACATTATCATGAGTTGAACGAAATGAGCGAAATACTACCTCGAATACAAAATTATAATGTTGCGGTCAAAGAATTGCAAGACACCGTACTTTTTGTTAGAAAATTAGTAAAAGGGGGTAGCCAACATAGTTTTGGGATTCATGTAGCCAAAATGGCTGGAATGCCTCAAACAGTTATTTTGAAAGCTCAAAAATTACTCAAAAAATTAGAAAAAGACCATTCAAACGAGGCCTTAAATGGAATTAAGGAAAATAAAAACGACATGCAAATGAGTTTTTTCAATTTAGACGATCCCCTTTTGGAAGAGATAAAAGACGAAATAGTACATTTAGATTTAAACACCCTAACCCCAATTGAGGCCATGATGAAGTTAAATGAAATTAAACGAATGCTGATAAACCGTTAAGCCAATTGTAACATAAAGATTTTCAATTGATTAAAAAAAATATTAAAATTTATTTAAAAAATGCTTGCAAAATAAAAAATATGTACTAAATTTGCCCTCGAAAACAAGTTGAATGAACAACATCAAACAACAAGTATAGCAAACATATAAATCATGCGAAAATAGCTCAGTTGGTAGAGCGCGACCTTGCCAAGGTCGAGGTCGCGGGTTCGAGCCCCGTTTTTCGCTCAAGTTATCAAAACCAGCTCGGATGGTGAAATTGGTAGACACGCTGGACTTAAAATCCAGTGAACAGCAATGTTCGTGCGGGTTCAAGTCCCGCTCTGAGTACAAAACCTCTTCTTTTGAAGAGGTTTTTTTGTTTTATGCAACTCCTTGCTATTTTATATCAATCGTTGTTCAAACACAAACGTTTTATTTCCAATCAGTTGTGTGTTTTTAATCTAATTTATACAAAACTAATTTTTCAAATAATTTCAAATGGGGGCTTTTGTAATCAGTAAACGTTTTAATGGCGAATTCAAATTTGTGTTTACTTCTCGAAAAGGTAAAACCATCTTTACTAGCAACGCTTATGCGTCTAAAGAAGCCTGCGAACACGAAATTGCACTTCTCAAATTACAATTGGATCAGGCTGTTTTTCAAAAATTTAAAGCAACAGGAGGCAAACATTATTTTAAACTAGAACTCAACTATGCCACAATAGCCACCAGTCGAAAATATACCACCGAATTGCGGTTGCAAAAAGGCATAGACGAAATAGTTAAATATGGACATTTGGCAGAAACGTTGGATTTTTCTGGTTCTGATTTTGCTTTTCCGCCAGAGGAAGCTGTTTTTTTATAATTATTGCATTGATCAATACATGCTATTTGATTTTGATTGTAATACCAAATATACATATAAAATAGCCCAATCTATTGTTTTTT
>NZ_MUGT01000064.1:9324-20521 GCF_002217205.1 Flavobacterium branchiophilum NBRC 15030 = ATCC 35035
TGAGTCTAAAAATATAGTTACTTAGCCCAGTTATGCAACGATTTTTTTTGAAAATTTTCTGAAAAACAACTACGCATCTTTGGATTATTTTACAAATACATTTGGTGTTATTTTGCAAAAGGCAAGCACTCAATGTGCTATTCACATATTGTACAGCGCAATTGTTGCAAGGGCAAACAACTAAGCTTTTTAGAATAGTTGCTATTTATTATATTACTTTTTTATTATGATACCTTAAACGGGTTACACACACATCCTAGTAATTCATAACATATACAGATAACGATTTGTATAACAGCATTAGTTGTATAAACAAAAAAAATCCACGTAAGCTACGTGGATTCTCTTTCAATTAGAATGTTATTTCTAATTATTTTTTTGCTGGAGCAGCAGCTTCTTTAGTTGCTTCAGCAGCTGGAGCAGCAGCAGAATCAGTAGCAGTTGCAGCAGAATCAGAAGCAGTTGCAGCAGAATCAGTTGCTACAGCAGCAGAATCAGTTGCAGCTTCAGTAGCTTCTGGAGCTGGAGCTTCAGCTTGTTTACAAGATACTACAGTTAATGTAGCGATTACTGCTAAACTTAAAAATACTTTTTTCATCTTACTTAATATAAAAGGTTAATTATTAATTCGATGCAAAGATATAATTTTTTTAATATTCCAAATTATTTTTTTAATTTTTTTTTCAAAAATCAATTCTTTACAACATTTTTATCTTTAACAAATACCGTGCCAAACTTTATTAAACAGTAAATGTTATTTTTAAATGTATTGACTTAATAGCAAAAACTCCGATATTATTGCTTTTTTGAGGTTTTTTTGACGGGTTTCTTTTTTGGATGAACTAATTTTAATTCTGAAATTAAATTTTGGGCACCCGCAAATTTATCAATAATAAATAAAATATAACGTGCATCTACCATAACATTTCGACAAATTTGTGCGTCATAATAAATATCGCTCATAGTTCCTTCCCAAACTCTATCAAAATTCAACCCAATTAAGTTGCCATACGCATCAATAGCTGGGCTTCCAGAGTTGCCTCCTGTGGTGTGGTTTGTAGCTATAAAACAAACAGGCATTTTACCATTTTCGGCATACACACCATAATCTTTAGATTGGTATAAGTCAATTAATTTATGTGGTACATCAAACTCATAGTCGCCTGGTACATATTTTTCTATTACTCCCTCTAAATAAGTTATTGGTTTATAAACCGTTGCGTCTTTGGGTTCGTAGCCTTTTACTTTTCCATAAGTTACACGCAAAGTACTATTGGCATCTGGAAAAATACGTGCATTTGGGTTAAGCTCCAATTGGGCTTTCATATACGTTTTAAGTAAAGCGTTGTTTTTTAAGTTCAATTCATTATAAGTTGGTACCACGTCTTTTTGAAATTTCTCTACTACTTGTTTGATAAAATTATAAGCAGGATCGTTTTGAAGTATTGTGATAATGGTATTGTTGTCGTTATTCAATAGATTTTGAAGACCTTCTAAATTGATAAACACCGACTTATTGTATAAATCATTAGATACATTTTGGATAACCGCATTTTTCAAATGGTCTGGCAAAAATGGTTTTGGAACTTTGTTTTGATAAATGTCTATTAATTTTTCAAATATTTTTTGATCTACATTTTTGTTAAAATCTTTGTAAAAATCAGGCATGGAAGCCATCATGTTTTTTTTAGCAGCCTCAAAAGCATCTTTACCTTTGCTTTGATACACCTGCTCTAATTGATACACTTTGTATGCCAAACCTGTAAATTCAACATTTCTGATCATCACTTCCGAAAAATAATCTCTGGCAAGAGCATATTCTTTTATGGCAGCATAATTTTGCTCAAATTCGTTTAGCAATTGGCCATATATGGCTTGTTTATTGGCTTTTGCTACTTTTTCCAAAAAAGCTTTTTCTTGTTTTTGTTTGATCAAAACGGCATTAGATTTTTTAAGCCCTTGAGTTTCGCCTATCCATTTTTTCCAATAATTGGCAATACTAGCATATTTTGAAGCATATTGAATTTTGATGGCATTGTCTTTTCTCATATAGCTATCGGCAATTTTAAGGGCTGCTTCTCTTACTTCAATTTTAGCTGGGTTTAAATCATTTTGAATTTGGGCAACAGCTACTGCGGGCAAATACTCGGTAGTGCGTCCTGGATACCCCATAACCATTGTAAAATCGTCTTGATCTACGCCATCGAGCGAGATGGGTAAAAAATGTTTTGGCACATACGGCACATTGGTTTTAGCATAAGCAGCTGGGTGGTTGTTGGCATCGGCATATATTCTAAAGATAGAAAAATCACCTGTATGTCTGGGCCAAACCCAATTGTCTGTGTCGGAGCCAAATTTGCCAATTGAAGATGGAGGAGTCCCCACAAGTCGAACATCTTTAAAGGTTTCTGTAACAAAAAGCAAGTATTGGTTGCCTTCATAAAAGGTTTTAATTTTGTTTTCTTGCCAAGTCTCTTTTGGAAATTGGGAGGCTACTGTTGCCATGTTAGCTTCTATTTTTTGTTGTTTGGCAGCTTCTGTAGCTTGATCATCCACTCCTTCCAAAACTTGTTTTGTAACATCTTCTATTTTTACAATAAAAGTAACAACCAAATTTTCGTTTGGCAATTCGTCTTCCATTTTATATGCCCAAAACCCGTTTGTCAAATAATCGTGTTCGGTAGAGGAATGATTTTGTATGGCATCAAAACCACAATGATGGTTGGTTAGTAGTAATCCTTTTGGCGAAATTACTTCGGAGGTACACCCCCCATTGAAATGAGGTACAGCATCTTTCAAACTGGAATGATTGACACTGTATAGGTCTTCGACAGAGATTTTCATGCCCAAGTTTTTCATTTCCGTTTCGTTCATTCCTTTCAACAACGAAGGAATCCACATACCCCCTTGCTGTGCCACGGCAAGTTGAGCAATAAAAAGCAATACATACTGGATTTTTTTCATAATTAATTCATTTTGGGTTAGTATTATTTTGTAAAAAACGATTTTATTTTAGCCAATACAAGGGCAGTTGCCCCTTTGTTCATTTGTACAAAGGTATGGCAAATATACCCTTTTTCGTGTCGTACATCGTCATTTTGAAGCAACAAATCGAAAGCTTCTTTTAAGGTTGCTGCATCTTGTATAGTTACACAACCTCCCATTTGCACAAGAGCTGTAGCCTCTGCAAAATGACTGTAATGAGGCCCAATAACGATAGGTACTCCAAATGTAGCGGGCTCTAAAATATTGTGAACTCCAGGATGTCCAAAGCCTCCCCCAACATAAGCTATATTGGCATATTGATAAATTTTGGTTAAAATTCCAATAGTATCTACAATAAAAACGTCGTAATTGGATAAATCATGTTGGTTTTTATTTGAAAACAAAATGTTTTTTTTGGTAATAGATGCTTGCAAATAAGCAATTTGTTCTGGCTTTATTTGATGTGGAGCTATGATAAATTTGATGTTTTGAGGGGCTTGGTTCAGGTATGCTACAAGCAGCTCTTCGTCTTTTTTCCAAGTGCTTCCCATAACAATAGTAGTTTGTTGGTTTGTAAATTTTTCGATAAAATCCAACGTATTGTCTTGTTCCAAAATGGTAACTACCCTATCAAATCGTGTGTCGCCAGACACTGTACTATTCTGAAAACCCATTTGTTGCAACAATGTTTTGGCACTTTCATTTTGAACAAAAAAATGATCAAATGCCTGTAATGCTTGTCTATAAAAACCGCCATACCATTTAAAAAAAACTTGATTTTTTCTAAAAATACCCGAAATCAAATAGGTTTTAACATGATGTGCCTGAAGTTGTTGCAAATAATGGGGCCAAAATTCATATTTAATAAAAAAGGCCATTTCTGGATGTACTAATTGCACAAATTTTTGGGCATTGGACAAAGTGTCTAATGGCAAATAGAGCGTTAGATGTGCTAAATGATTGTTTTTGCGAACCTCAAAACCTGAAGGTGAAAAAAACGTAAGTACTAATTTGTGATTGGGAAATTGTTGCATTAGTCCTTCCATAATAGGCAATCCTTGTTCGTATTCGCCAAGAGAGGCAGCATGAACCCATATCGTTCGATCTGAAGGTGCAATGTGGGTATTTATTTGTTGCCAAACATTTTTTCGTCCATCGACAAAAAGTTTCATTTTTGGACTAAAAAAGGCTAACAACACTACTATTTTTGAAGCCAATACAGCAACGATTTGATAAATGAAAAACATAAAATAAAAATTATGTGGCTAAATTACATTTCTTTCAACAAATTTCATTGTAATATTTTATAAAATAACTATTTTTGTTTTTTTAAATCGAAAAAAAAGCAATTAATTTTTTATATTCATGAAAAAAATTCAAATGGTTGACCTAAAAAGTCAATATGATAAAATCAAAAGCACTGTTGATGCTTCCATTCAAGAAGTTTTAAATACGACCACTTATATCAACGGCCCCGAAGTTCAAAAATTTAGAGTGGCACTTGAAAACTATTTAGGTGTTAAGCATGTTATTCCTTGCGGCAATGGTACAGATGCCTTACAAATAGCCATGATGGGATTGGGATTACAGCCAGGCGACGAAGTGATTACTGCCGATTTTACATTTGCTGCCACGGTCGAAGTGATTGCCTTGTTGCAGTTAACGCCCGTTTTGGTAGATGTTGATTTGAACAACATGAACCTATCGATAGAAGCATTAAAAAAAGCCATTACTCCAAAAACCAAAGCTATTGTACCCGTACATTTATTTGGAAGAGTAGCCAATATGGAGGCTATTATGGCTATTGCCCATGAACACCAGCTGTATGTTATAGAAGATAATGCACAAGCTATTGGAGCCAATTATACGTCAAAAGACGGAACAAAAACCAAAGCAGGAACCATAGGACACGTTGGTGCCACATCGTTTTTTCCTTCAAAAAATTTGGGTTGTTATGGCGATGGCGGAGCTATTTTTACAAACGACGACCAATTGGCACACACCTTGAGAGGTATTGTCAATCATGGAATGTACATACGTTACCACCACGACGTAGTTGGGGTAAATTCCAGATTAGACAGCATTCAGGCAGCTGTTTTGAATGCCAAGTTACCTTTTTTGGACGATTATGGAAAAGCCCGTCAAGAGGCCGCTCGAAAATATTCGTCAATTTTAAATACCCACCCCAGCATTATTGCACCAACTATATGTGATGCTTGCGACTGTCATGTATTTCATCAATATGTAATCCGGATAACCAATGGCAAACGAGATGCGTTGATGGCTCACTTGCAGGAAAAGGACATTCCTTGTGCTATTTATTACCCTATACCACTTCATGCTCAAAAAGCCTATGCTGATAGTCGTTATATAGAATCGGATTTTCCAAATACTAATTTGTTGGTTCATGAAGTTATTGCACTACCAATGCACACCGAACTTGATGATGAACAAATCCAATTCATAACCCAAACCGTTTTGGATTTTATGAATAATGCCTAATAAACCCCAATAATCTAACATAAACACATGAAAATAGTAGTAACAGGCGGCCTAGGATTTATAGGTTCGCACACCGTGGTAGAGCTGCAAGCCAAAGGATTTGAAGTAATAGCTATCGATAATTTATCCAACTCAAGTCTATCAGTTTTAGATGGCATTGAAAAAATTTCGGGTCGAAAACCAATATTCGAACAAATGGATTTGCGAGATAAAAGCGCTGTAAAATCTTTCTTTGAAAAATATAACGATATTACAGGTGTTATTCATTTTGCAGCATCAAAAGCAGTAGGCGAAAGTGTTGAAAATCCATTATTATATTATGAAAATAACCTCAATGCACTGGTTTATCTATTGCAAGAATTAACTCAGCTTCCATCGGCCAATTTTATTTTCAGTTCCTCTTGTACCGTTTATGGTCAGGCAGAAAAAATGCCCATAACCGAAGATGCCTCTGTACAACCCGCCATTTCGCCTTATGGAAATACTAAACAAATTGGCGAAGAAATTATTACTGATGTAGCAAAAGTAAGTCCAATAAATGCCATATTACTTCGTTATTTTAACCCTATTGGAGCACATCCTTCTGCCGAAATTGGCGAATTGCCCATTGGCATACCGCAAAACTTGGTGCCCTATATAACTCAAACAGCCATTGGATTGCGAGAAAAATTATCTGTTTTTGGATCGGATTACCCCACTTCAGACGGTACTGCCATTCGTGATTATATCCATGTGGTCGATTTGGCAAAAGCCCATGTTGTGGCTTTAGAAAGGCTGTTGCACCAAAAAAATACTGCCAAGGTTGAAACTTTCAATCTAGGAACAGGAACAGGTAGCACGGTTTTAGAAGTTATTAAAGCCTTTGAAAAAGTTTCAGAAAAACCATTGAATTATCAAATTGTAGGACGTAGAGAAGGTGATGTCATTGCGGCTTATGCCAATACAGATAAAGCCAACCAAATTTTGGGTTGGAAAGCCCAATCAACACTAGAAGAAAGCCTTGCAAGCGCTTGGAAATGGGAACAAAAAATTAGATCGTAAGATTCACCCCCCCCTTATAATTTTGATGTACAACATCAAACAAAAAGCCTCAAAAATCGTTAAAATTTTTGAGGCTTTATTAATTTTAGACTCCTTTTTATTTTACTATTAAAAATTCAGATCGTCTGTTTTGTGCATGGTCTTCTTCGGTGCAGGTGTCTTTGCAATCTACTTTTGGTTCTGATTCGCCAAATCCTTTGCCCGATATACGGCTTTCGGCTATGCCTTTAGACAATACATATTGCACAGTGGCTTTGGCTCGTCTATCTGATAAATTCATATTAAATACATCGCCACCTCGGTTGTCGGTGTGCGATTTTACAAATACCACCAATTTGTCGTTGCTTTTCATGGCTTCGACAAGTTTGTCTAACTCAAATGCTCCTTCTTGTGTAATATTACTTTTGTTGTATTCAAAAAAGATGGGGTTCAAGACTACTTCCGTTGGAGTAATGATGTGCTCTATAGGGTTCAAGGCGGCATCAATTCTAGCTTTGCTGGCTTTGCTAACTTTGGCTACTGCAAATGTATTGCTTTCAAAGCCTTCTTTGCTGGCTTGTATTACATAAGCTTTTTCGCACTCTACCTTATAGCTTACCTCTCCTTTTTCGTTGGTGGTTTGGGTAGCAATGATGTTTTTGCGATCGTCCAAAATGGCTACTTTAGCATTGGCCAATACATCGCCTGTTTTGGTATTGCTAACAATTGTGGTTACGTCCAAAGCACATACTGGGGTAATGCCATAAATATCGTCGTTGCCAGAGCGGTTGCTCGAAAGGAATCCTGTGTTTTTTTGAACATGAAAGGTTAATGCAAAATCGTCTTTTTCGGTGTTTACGGGTTTGCCCAAATTGACTGCTGGCCCTGGATTGTTCAAATCGATTTGAAAAACATCTAATCCACCAAATCCTTGACGACCGTTTGAAGCAAAATACAAAATGTTGTCGTCGCTTACAAACGGAAATTGTTCTTTGCCTTCTGTATTGACGTTTGGCCCCATGTTTTCTGGGGTTCCATAGCTACCGTCTGGTTTTATGGCCACCTTCCAAATGTCTGAATCGCCTTTGCTACCAGGCATATTGGAGGTAAAATAAAGGGTTTTTCCGTCTTTTGAAAGGCTCGAACTACTGTTTGAATAGGCCGTACTGTTAAACGGAACAGCACTAATGTTGCTCCATTTGCCATTTTCGTTATTGGCTTTATATAGGTTTACTTGTCCAAATTTGGCATTCAAACTTTTATCTTTTTCAAAACTGTTTTCGTCATGACTGTCTTTGGCAAAATACATAGTGGTGCCATCTGCCGAAATACTCACAGGGCCATCGTGCCATTTGGTATTAAGCTCCGTTACGGGTTCTGGTTTTGTATAACTGCCGTCGGCATTGCGTTGGGTTCTATAAATATCCAAAAAAGCTTCTTTGTTCCAGCCATCTGTGCGTCTGGATTTGTTGCTAGCACTTACAAAATAAACTTGGTCGTTTTGGGTTAAAACAGCAGCAAAATCGGCAGCTTCAGAGTTGAAATCGAGTTTTTGTACGTCAAACGATTTTTGTTGCGATGCCAATTTTGGCAAATAATTTGGATCGGCCAAAAAGGCTTTGGCTCTTTGATCATTTGGTGCTAATTTGGCAAATTCTTGCATTTGTTTGTTGGCCAATTCATATTTGCCCGTGGCTTTTAGCATTTGTGCATAGTGGTAGTACACCTCGGCAGGTTGTTTTTCGGCAACGGCTTTGGCATACCAATTCACTGCCTCTGGAGCGTCAAATACGTTGTAGTAACTCTCGGCCAATTGTTTGTAAACATAAGCATCGGCTTTTTCCTGATCGACTAATTTTAAATAATTTTTTGCAGCTGCCACATATTCAAATCGGTTAAACAATTTGTCGGCCGTTTTGGTTTGCTGATTTTGAGCAAACATACCACTAGCCAATAGGGCAACCCCCATCGAAATATATATTTTTTTCATAAATGTAATATTAATTTTTTAC
Source organism: Flavobacterium branchiophilum NBRC 15030 = ATCC 35035 (assembly GCF_002217205.1). GTDB lineage: Bacteria > Bacteroidota > Bacteroidia > Flavobacteriales > Flavobacteriaceae > Flavobacterium > Flavobacterium branchiophilum. The sequence continues at coordinate 17,844 of NZ_MUGT01000064.1, forward strand.
AAGCATATATGTTGTCGTTGTTTATCAATTGGTGTTTTAAACCAAGTCGTAATGAAGCTCCTTGTCATATATGTCAAATTTGATGTTGTTTTTATAGTATTGTATAAAAGAGTTGGATTTTATTTTTGATTTTTTAAATTTTTCAATCTTTTAATCTTTTAATTTTTAAATTTTTCAATCTTTCAATCTTTCAATCTTTCAATCTTTCAATCTCTTCTACTTATACTATGCTAGAAATATCTTGGCGAACGAGAAATCTTTTTTGGAAAATTCAAGTCGAATAACAATATAACCTCGTGCGACGACGGTGTGCTGATTTTTAAGTCAGATACAATATGGTCGTAAGCATAACCCACTCTTAATGAAGGACTTATTACAAAATTTACCATCGCTCCAAAGCTGTCTTGAAGGCGGTATGTAGCTCCTAATTCTAATTTGTCGTGGATTAAGAAATTGGTCGAAAAATCTACCGAAACTGGGGCGTTCAAAGCAGATTTGATCATTGTAAAAGGTTTGAATTTTACATTTGGCGACAAATCAAATACATATCCTCCTGTTAAAAAATAGTGCATTACCTCTGTTCCATAAGCCCTGCCATTGTAGTCTAAATATTTGGTTTTTAACATATTTGGTACAGAAAAGGCAACATAATATTTGTTTGTATAATAAAATAATCCCGATCCAATGTTCATCCGGCTGCTGCTCGGGTTGCTTTGTGCAAAAGTAGGGTCGGATTGGATAGGCAAAGTGGGTCTGATGACATTAAAGTCTATTTTGTGCATTGTAATTCCTCCTTTTACCCCAAAGGCCAAGCGGTGATCGCCTCCTAAATTTAGGGTATATGAAAAATCGGCATAGGCATTGGTTTCTTCTACGGGGCCAATTTTGTCGTTGAGCAACGAGAGTCCTACACCCACGTTTTTGCCAACAGGCATAGAGCCAGAAAGCGAAAATGTTGTGGGAGCATCCTCTATTTCTACCCATTGCTTACGGTACAACAATCCAAAGGATAGGTTCTCTTTTGAGCCTGCATACGCTGGATTGATGATGTTCATGTTATACATGTATTGCGTATAATGTGGGTCTTGTTGTGCTGTGGCATCAACAATTCCTAAAAATAAGGTCAAGGCTACTAGGTATATTTTTTTCATTTATCTGAAATTTATGGGTTAGCGGTCATATCTTTATGATTGCTTTTTTTGCAAATTATCAATTAAATTTTGATTGATTCACAACAATGGTTTTATTTCAAATTTGAAGCAGTATTGCTGCTATTTTGCAAGACCTCCTCTTCAATTTTGGTTTAATTTTTTCAAAAAGATATGCTGTTTGTGATTGTTTTTTTTGTTTTTAAAATAAATTCAAAACACCAAAAAACAACCTATTTACTGTTTTATTCTATTTTTAAAAAAATGAAGCTGTCGTATTTCAAACAGCTTCATTTGTAAGACAAATGGATAAATTATTTGTTTTCTCTATTAATATATACCCATCCTGTTTTGGTTTCTTTACCATCACTTTCTATTACATAATAGTAAGCACCATCTGGCAATTCTTCACCTGCATCTGATTGTCCAAACCACTCTTTTTTGTAATTGGTTCGGCTATATACTTTGATGCCATATCTGTTAAAAATGCCTAATTCTTTTACATTCAAGCCCGTTAAATCAAAGAAATCGTTTTGATCGTCGTTGTTTGGCGAAATCCCTTTTTGAATGATACATTGGGTACTGGTAATTGTAATGTTGCTTTGTACAATACAACCACTCGCATCGGTAATGGACACGTTGTAAACACCCGCTTGAGTAATAATTGGCGTTTGAACCCCCATTTGATTGGTAGCAATGCCCGGACCACTCCAACTGTATTGAGCTGTTGTTGGGTTGAAAGAATTATTTACTGGTTCTGCTTTTAATTTAAAGGTATTGCCCTCGCATCCACCAGATAATACAACGTTAAATGGTGCTGTTATGGTAACAGGAGTTGTTTTTTCTAACAACGGACATCCACCTGCGGCGGCAATCGTATATTTTACAGTATAAGTGCCTGGTGTACTGGTACTTGGTGTAATACCTCCTGTTGTTGCATTGAGGGTTAGTCCGGTTGGGCTAGCGCTAAAACTACCTCCTGTAGTACCCGTAAAGGTTACAGCTTGTACATTACTTTCAGATGAACAGAAAGGAGTTCCATAGGCAATACTAGCTTGTGGTGCTGCCGTAATAACAATAGTTGCTGTTTTGATAGAAGCCGCACAGCCGCCTGTAGCTGCAATAGTATTGGTAACCGTGTAAGTACCTGGGGTACTTGACGCTAAATTAACAAGTCCTGTACTAGAATTGATGCTCAAACCTGTTGTACTACTAAATACTCCTGCACTTGAACCCGTTGCCAATGTAGGGCTTGGATTGGTCGCATTTTGACAATATGGTGTTCCTGTATAGCTAAAAGTAGCGTCTTGAGGTGCCGTAATGGTTAAATCAAATGTGGCACTAACTGCCAAACAACCTCCCGCAGCAGCAATGCTATTGGTAATCGTGTAGGAACCCACACTACTAGCCGATAAATTGATAGCACCAGTACTTGCATTGATGCTTAAGCCTGTTGGAGAAGCGCTAAATGTACCCGCAACACCACCATTGGTATAACTCAATACAGGATTGGTTCCTGTTTTGCAATAA
>NZ_MUGT01000065.1:0-19399 GCF_002217205.1 Flavobacterium branchiophilum NBRC 15030 = ATCC 35035
TTAAAATTTATGTGAACCGTTGTTGTTCCAAAAAAAGTTTGCTCCCAAGCTTTGGCAACATCCATCGAAAAATCAGACCCTATTTCGCCTGTATATTCGTCCATTTGTTTGTCTAACGAAAACCTGTATATGGTTGCTGTTGAGATATTTAGCCAATGTTTTGGAGGATTGAGACATTGTAATACTGCTTGATTCAAAATGGCGGTGCTGTCTATTCTTGAATTTAAAATTATTTTTTTGTTGGCCTCGGTGTACCTACAATCAACAGATTTCCCTGTTAGGTTTATCAATACGTCTGCACCTTCCAAGTGTTTTTCCCATCCTGAAAAAGTTTTGGCATCCCAGTTTACATACTTTATTTTTGAATCGACTGTCGATTGGCCACGAGTTAGAATAACGATTTCGTTGGTGGACTCATAATAATATTTTTGCAATACTTTTCCTAAAAAACCAGTACCGCCAGCAATAACAATTTTATGAAATTGGTTTTTCATGGGTTAGCCATTTAGATTGTGTAACGTGTTGAATTTGTTTTCTTTAGCCTTTCTTTTACCTCTAAAAAAGAAATACAAATTAACAAAAAGCATCAAGCCTAAATAGATAGAAAAACCACCAATTTTGTAGCTCAAGGCTTCCATTAATTTTTGATAGTTGGGTTCATACAAATTGATTTCCAATATCATAAGAGCATAACCAATGTTGAGCAAATAAAAGCCCGTTTGAAAAAGGGTGTTGGTTGCAAAGGCAATTGCTTCTCGACCGTTGAAGATGTCTATCATATAAAATTTGCTGTTTTTGAAAAGCGTTTTAGACACATAAAAGATTAAAAATAAAGCAATTGGCAAGTAAATTGCATAACCGATAAGGATGATTTTAGTTTCCATAATGTAAAAGTGTTTAGATTAATTTTTGTATATATTTGATAATAATGTAAATATTCATGTAATGTAAAAAAGCAATAATTCCCATAATTAGTGCCGTTTTTTGGGCAATAGTTTCAACAAGCTGTTGTGCGGTTTGAATGTGATCCCAATGAATTAAACATGTGGCACCATACCCCATATTGACCAGATAATAAGCCACCAACAACATTTGATTGATTCGGACACACCATTCGACATGATGGGGCAAAAGTTGTTGGACCATGATAATGCCGTTATAGTAGCATATTTTTCCTACTTTGTATATGATTCCACCAGTTATAGTCAGGTAGCATACATAAGCGGTGATGTTCCAATTCATTTGATTTTAATTTTAGTATGAACACTTATTTTGGATCCTTTAACTAAATTTACAGATTCGGGTTTTTTATTTTTCAATGCCTTAAAATCAACACCATAAACGGATTCAAAATCAACGGCTATCTTATAGTCCTGAACATGATATTGTTGCCATTTGGGATGTTTGACTTCGTATTCATAAGTTGTATTGGCATCTACTTTTGTATATCCAAAATAATGTTCAGTTATAAATGCCGCTTCTGAATCTTCTGGAATATCCAATAAATTTTTCCCTGCTTTTACACGGATGCTGTTCCAATTATTTTTATGTTGCCAATCGTATTTCAAGATGTTAAACTCATTGGATGTTTCTTTGCAATGTTGCATTTTCATGGTATGATAATGTTCTTTATAAATTGTATTTGCAACCCAAGTTAATGCTTGTCTAGGAACAATCTCTTTTATGAATACAACTCCTCGTTTCCATTGATGATTTTCAAATCGTTTTACATAAAAGCGTAAATTCACTTCTTCAAATGTTGTATGTAATGGGATTTTAAGTCCAAATACCTTTACGTTTTCAAACATAAATCCAACTAAACTTATATATGCTTTATTGTTCCAAAGATCAATTTCAGTTCCTTTTGGAATATATTTGTTTAAAATTTCAGGATTCACTTCATAATTTATGATTAATAAATCGGTCCAGTTTGCGGTTAAAAATTTCATAAGTCAATGGTTTTAATATTGTGATTTAGTAATTTAAAATGTTTCATATATATCATTAAATTTTAAACTTTCAGAAAAAAATGAAAGTTAGATTGAAAAAAATTATTTGACAAATTTTATCAACAATTGGGTTAGCCAATTGTCTTTATATTCGGTTATTTTGTCTAAAACGTTATCTGCTTTTAAAACAAAATCATAAAGCTTTAAAGTTTGATTTACAAAATGTTGTTCGGCTTCATTATTTTGTACTTCAATAGACGATACTTCTTTTAAAATTTTTAAAGCTGGTTTTATCTCTCTTTTGCTTCTTTCTTTGGATATTTTTACAGCTAATTCGTCTAAATCTTTTTCAGCTATAAAGTATTCTTTGCGTTCGCCCACCTTAAATTCTTTATATACGATGCCCCAATCCATCAATGCCCGCAAATTCATACTGGCATTGCCTCTGGATATTTGTAACGCTTCCATAATATCTTCCATCGAAACTGCTTCATGAGACACCATCAACAAGGCATGTATTTGAGCCATCGTTTTATTGATGCCCCACTGCGACCCTAAAGCCCCCCAGGTTTGTACAAATTTGTTTTTAGCTTCTATAAATTCCATTTCTATAATATTACGTGACAAAGATAACATTTATTTTTAAACTTTCAAAAAAAAATGAAACTTATTTCAAAAAAATCATTTTATTTTGAAATGGCTTTTTTTAATTGACTTTTGAGTTCCAATAATCAATCTTTGAAAGATAAAATGCTGTTATTTGCCATATAGTGCGTTAGGGATAGCAGTGGAAATCCTTTTTTACCCCTCTTTTTGGGGCAAAAAAGATTATTTCACAAAATTATATTTTTTTTGGAGTTCAATGAACATTGTTTGAAACGAATAGCCCGACCCTTGGGGAACGCCCAAAATAGTGTGAGGCTAAATGGTTATTATATGTACAGTTTAGCGGTATGAAATATTGTACTGTGTTGTATGTCAGTGGTATAAGTCATATTGTTAACACATTTTTTTTAAAACTAAATTCATGTTTGTTTTTTGATATTTCATCAAAAAAACAATATGTTTGTACTTGAATTTTTGGATGGAAAGAGTGTTACGCTTTCCTAAAAAAGAAATTTTCTATTTATAAAAAAATACAATTATGTTTACTTTAGATCAAATTATAGTAGCCCATCAAGAGGTGAAATCTGCTGCTGATTTTCCTTTTTTAATGCAAAATCTCTTCAATATTGGAGTCAAAAGTTTTGAAACCTTTGTTGCAAATGGCCAAACAATTTATACGGGTGTAGCGGGTTTTCAGTTGAAAACAGCTCCTTTGTATGAAGCACTATTGGTTAGTCAAACTACTGATTGTCAGTTGTTTATGTCTAAATTAAAAGACCATCAGCAACAAAAAACAGATTTTCCTACTTTTTGTAGTGATTGTGCCAAAACGGGTATTGCCAAATGGGAGGTGTGTTTGGAGCAATGGACTTGCACGTATTTTGATAGCCAAGGACATAATGTTTTAATAGAAAACATTCCAAATTAATTATTATTTGTAAATTTGTTAAAAAAAAATTATGCAACACATTATAGACCGTTTTATAAGCTATGTAACCATCGATACACAATCTGATGCGGCCTCTGAAACTACGCCTAGTACTGCCAAACAATTTGATTTGGCTCATTTACTTGTAAAGGAATTAAAACAAATTGGCCTTTCGGAGGTTAGTATTGATGAAAAAGGCTATGTGATGGCCACTTTACCAAGTAATGTTTTACATGATTTGCCTACAATTGGTTTTGTATCCCATTATGATACATCGCCAGATTTTTCTGGTACCAATGTACAGCCCCAAGTAATTTCAAATTATGATGGTAAAGATATTGTACTAAATCAGGAAAAAAATATTGTTTTATCGCCAGATTATTTTGAAGATTTGTTGCAATATAAAGGACAAACATTGATAACTACCAATGGCTTGACCTTGTTGGGAGCAGACGACAAGGCTGGATTGACAGAAATTATTTGTGCTATGGAATTTTTAGTACAACATCCTGAAATTAAGCATGGCAAAATTAGAGTAGGTTTTACTCCAGACGAGGAAATAGGTAGGGGAGCAGACCATTTTGATGTAGCGCAGTTTGGAGCCGATTGGGCTTATACTATGGATGGAAGCCAAATTGGCGAATTAGAATACGAAAATTTTAATGCAGCAGGAGCCAAAATCACGTTTAAAGGTACAAGTGTTCATCCTGGTTATGCCAAAGGCAAAATGATAAATGCCATGTTAATTGCCCAACAGTTTATGAATAAGTTGCCAAAGGATGAAATCCCACAAAAAACGGCTGGTTATCAGGGTTTTTATCACCTAACACACCTTTCTGGAAGTATCGAAAAATCTGTTGTTGAATTGATTATCAGAGATCATGATGCTAAAAAATTCAAGAAAAGAAAGAAAAAAATTAATAAAATAGTAAGTAAAATCAATAAAAAACACCAAAAACAATTTGGTTCACCCATTGCAACACTCGAAATGGACGATCAGTATTACAACATGCGAGACAAAATTGCACCAGTTATGCACATAGTTGATTTGGCCGAAAAAGCAATGAACAACGCTGGCATCAAACCTCTAATCAAGCCTATCAGAGGGGGTACCGATGGCAGCCGATTGTCCTACATGGGGCTACCATGTCCGAATATATTTGCAGGAGGGCATAATTTTCATGGAAAATACGAATATGTTCCAGTAGAAAGTATGCAAAAAGCTATTGAAGTGATCATCAATATTGCAACCCTTGTTGCTGAAAAAAAAGCATAATTCTTTATTTAAAATCATAAATAAATTTTTAATATCAAATATGTTTATTCGGTATAATTTATAACCAAAAAGTTGGCGGTTTGTAATCGACAACTTTTTGTTTTTTTTATTTGATGATTTCGTTAAATTCCAAACGTTCTCCGTCAGGGCCTAAAATGTTGAAATATTTACATCCTTTATCCCAAAAATTCAGAAAAACAGGTGCCGATTCGAGGATGTGAAAATGATTTTCTTTCAAGGTTTTGAAGGTCAAATCAATATCGTCCACATCAAAAGCAATATGGTCGATGTGGCCATCTTTTCTGTTTTTGATTTCTGGCAAATGGGACGCAGGCAATTGGTACAACTCAATAATCATTGTGCCTCGCTCCATCATGGCGACAATGCCGCCTTGTTCACCATCTATTTCAAAAGTAGATGGCATGACGTTTGAAAAACCTAATTGTTCATAAAATGCCAACGATTTTTGAATATCGGAGACAGGAATTCCAAGGTGTTGAATGTGGTTTATTTTTAAATTCATGTTTTTTATATTTGCATAAATTCAGCAATAGTTTCAGCTGAAATTTTCGGATTTGCACCTTCTTTTTGTGCCACCAAAGCCCCTAAAGCACAGGCAAAATCAATGGCATCTTGTGGTGCAATTCCCGTCAATAATTTGGTTAATAAACCTGCCAAAAACGAATCGCCAGCGCCCACAGTATCGGCAACGGTTATTTTGTAGCCACTATTATAAAATAATTGGTCATTGTATAATAAAACCGCCCCGTGGCTGCCTTTGGTTACGCAAATGTGTTTGGTGTTGGTTTTTTTCGCAATAAACTGAATGTTTTGTTCCAATGAATGAAATGGCGACCCTAAATCGGCACTGATTTCATACAATTCATCATCATTGAATTTGATAAAGTCGGCACGATTCATAAAATCTAAAAGCAACTCTATCGTATAAAAAGGGGCTCTCAAATTTACATCGAAAATTTTGTATTTGGCTGATTCTAATAAGCTTAACAAACTCTGATGGGAAACGGCATCCCTGCAAACCAAACTTCCGAAAACCAAAGCATCGGCATTTTTGACAACTTCCTGCGCTTCGGCAGTGGCTTCAATTTTGTCCCAAGCCACAGGATAATTGATGGTATAAGAAGCCGAACCTTTTTCGTCTAATTGTACCAAAACTTCACCTGTTGCAAAAGTGTCGTCTATTTGAATGGAACTGGTATTCAGCCCGTTTTCGGTTACAAAATCGAGCAATTCTTTTCCTATTTCATCATTTCCAATGCGGCTGATGATTTGGGTGTCCATTCCTAGCGAAGCCATTCTAAGCCCAACATTCAAGGGTGCTCCACCAATTTTTCTATGTGTTGGAAAAACGTCAAATAAGACCTCGCCAAAACAAACTATTTTTTTTGACATAACGAATATTTTAATGGTTGGTTTTGTCTGAATTAGACAAACTTTCGGATAATTCTTCTAGAGTTCTGCCTTTTGTTTCGGGCATTTTAAAGAAAACCCAAAGCAGTTGGAATACCATCATGATACAGAAAATGGCAAAAACGGTTGTAGTACCAATTTCTTTGAATAAAAAGGGTATAAAAGACGGAATTAATGCCGCTAAAACCCAGTGAACCGAGGTGCCAAAAGAGGTGCCTGCCGCTCTTAATTTATTAGGAAACAATTCTGAAATAAACACCCAAATTACAGCTCCTTGACCGATGGCGTGCGAGGCGATAAACAAAAAGAAAAAGAGTGGTACTGCCATGCCTTTCCATTCAAAGAAAAAAGCGGTGGTTACTAATCCCAAGGAAATAATATACCCCACAGAACCCAGATACATCAAGGTTTTTCGGCCGTATTTGTCAATTAATGAAATCCCGACCATGGTAAATAATAAGTTGATGATACCAATTCCGATGCTGCTTAAAAAAGAAGCTGATTTTTCTAATCCTGCCAATTCAAAAATACGTGGTGCATAATACAAAAAGGCGTTTATTCCTGACAATTGGTTGAAAAAGGCAATAAAAAAAGCCAAAAGCAAAGGCGTTCTGTATTTTTTCATAAAAATCGACTCGTTTTTGATTTCTTGCGATGTTTCTTTTTCGATAGCAGCCATTTCTTCCTCAGCTTGAGCGTCGGTATTGATTTGTTTTAAAATTGATATAGCTTGAGCTCGGTCTTTTTTGTACTCAAAAATCCATCGGGGACTTTCAGGAATTCCTAAAACCAAAAGGGTATAAACAAAAGCAGGAAACGCCTGAATTCCAAGCATCCAACGCCAAGAATTTTCGCCAATATCTTGTAAATAAAAATTAGATGTAAAGGCAATTAATATCCCAAAAACGATATTGAATTGGTACAAAGCCACTAATTTCCCACGGTCTTTGGCAGGTGCGATTTCAGAAACATAAGTAGGTGCAGCAATGGTTGAAGCTCCAATTCCGATACCGCCAAGGAATCTAAATATAGAGAAAATGATAGAATCATTGGCAAAAGCGGTTCCGATTGCCGAGATAAAAAACAATAATCCAATGATGATTAAGGTCTTTTTTCGGCCTAAAATATTGGTTGGATAAGATCCAAATATAGCACCAATCACGGTGCCCCATAGAGCAGATGACATGACTACTAAGCCGTGGTACAAATCCGAAGAGCCCCATAATTGTTGCAATTGTTTGTCGGCACCCGAAATTACAACGGTGTCAAAACCGAATAAGAATCCCGCCAGAGCGACTACAATAGACCAGTAGAGAATTTTTTTGTTGTTCATTTTTTTAGTTTTTGTGGTTTAGTTAATGATATTGGTTGATAAAGTAAGTTTTACCAAATTCCTTTGATAGAATCGAAAGTTATATTTTTAATATTTTGATTTTCAGCAGATTGAATTGTTAATTTGGTAAAAACTTGGTTAGGAAAAATTTGTTCTGTAAAAGTATAAACCCCTCCATTTAAGAAAATTTCTGCAGACGACCAGTCCAAAATAATTTGAAAATGGATTGTTTTTGAACGCAGCAATGGAGTAGAAGTAAGATGTGTTTTTTCGCCAAAACTTTTTTCAAAATCTACTTTTCCTGAATGCCGTCTGTCGATAGAAAACAGCTGTTTTTTTGCGTCGTAATGGACTACCAGACTGTCATTTACTTCATTTGAAAAAACCAATTTCAAGTTTTTGTTTTCGGATTGAAATTGGATTTGGGATTGATTCAAATTAGGGTAGTCAAAAGTCATTTTTTCTCCTTTTTTCAGCACCATTTCTTTTTTTGAATAGTCGGAAACCAAAAGAGATTTTATTTGTGGAACGGGTTGGCTTTGTAAAACATACTCCCCGTTGAGGGCAGTAAGAGCAAGCGTTCTTGGTAAAGTCATGGCACTTCGCCAAGTTGAAGTCGGGGTGTTTCGGGCATAATTCCAATTGCTCATCCAGCCTAAGAAAATGCGATTGCCATTCGGGGCATCATTGTAAGTTACACCAGCGTAATTATCGGTGCCATAATCGACCCATTTGGTATCTTTTTGGTTGGTTTTGAATGTTTTACCATCAAAATCCCCAACAAAATATTGGGTTGCCGATCCGCCGTTTGGTGCACCTGGATTGAGGCTAACGAGCAAGACCCATTTTTCTTCTGAACTGCCGTTTACTTTAATTTTGAACAAATCAGGACACTCCCAAACGCCCCCGTGAGCACCATATTCTTTTCCAAATTCGCTTTCTAATTTCCAGTTAGTCAAGTTTTTAGAACTGTAAATTTGGGTTCTGTCTCCTGCTACCAAGACCAAATTCCATAGTTTAATTTCGTTGTTCCAAAACACTTTTGGGTCTCTAAAATCACGCAAATTGCTATTGTTGATAATTGGGTTTCCTGTATATTTTGTCCAAGTTTCGCCAGCATCCAAGCTGTAGGCGAGCCCTTGGGTTTGCATATTGGTTTTGCCTGCTTTTTCAAATTCCATATTGTGGTACGTAAAAATAGCTACCATTGGCGGATGTTCCTTGGTGTCCAGCCCCGAAGTATTGTCTAAATCCATCACAGCACTACCGGAGAAAATATAGCCCAATTCATCTGGAAACAAAGCTATTTTTTTGTGTTGCCAATGAATTAAATCGGAGCTCGTGGCATGTCCCCAGTGCATGGGTCCCCAAACGATGTCTTCTGGATAATATTGGTAAAACAAATGATAAGTTCCTTTGTAATATAACATGCCGTTTGGGTCATTCATCCATTTTTTTTCGGGCGAAAAATGAAATTGAGGTCGGTATGTTTCTTTGTAATATTGGGAAGGGTCAATTTTTATAAGTTTTTTAGTAGGAATCAAAACCCTATTGTTGTTTTGGGCTTGTGCTATATGGACTACAAAAATAAAAAGTAAGCCAAGTACAGAAACGAAAGAATTGGTGTTTTTGATAGTCATTTTGGTTGGTTTATGATACAAAAATAGAATTATTAGACTATTTTTATTTTTGTATTTATGTTAATTTTGTAAATTATTTAGTTTAAATTTGGAACAAATTTGGAACATAACGGAATAAAATAAGCCACATGAATTTGAATAAAAACCTTTGCGAAAAATTATACTTTGAAGTAAAAACCAAACTACAAGAAGCATTTATACAACGAGGCATGACTTTTAAGGGGTCTGAAACCTCTATTTGGAAATTGAATGATGGCTTTGGAGGCAAGACTTTTTTTCAAAAAATAATAGAAGAATCTACCGGAATTTCTTTTTCTACGACCTTTAACAGTATGTACTTGTGGCGGAAATGGAATGAAGCAAAATCGGTGGAAGTGGTTAATTTTCAGGAAGATTACTTGCAGATTTTTATCAAATTTATTGGTTATGCCAATCCGCAAGATTATATTTCGGCTTTTTCATTGACTTTGCATACTTTTTTTGGGATAAAAAAAGAAGGCAAAATTTTGGTCATTCAACCCATTTTTGATTCTAATTTGGCTTTTTCAAACTCGGTTGTCAAAGGTAAATTTCCGTTAATAAATGAACAAACGGTCGATTCACGAGATACCGAATGTCTTTTGGAACTCATTCATTTATTTCACAATTACAATCAAACGTTGCCAAAAAGGATTTACGACCAAGAAATCATTCAGCTTGAGGATGGAATTTTATCTATTAATGAAACAGTTTTGAACCAAAATAAACCAAGTTGTATCTTTTCGATTGGGTTTTATTCCAATTATTTTTTTCGATGGGTTTTAGAAAATCATGCCCACCATTATATAGAATATACTGACGAACCTATGCGGTTTAGGGTGCGGTATTTTAATGAACATTTGAAACAGCCCGTTTGGACGGATTATTATGATTCTAATTCAAATTTTGATACGGGTTTTTTGCTGAAACTTGCCATAAAGCTGGGGGCAGAAACTATAAATTGTTATTTTTTATGCGGTATGGAAAACAAAGGCACGTGGGCCATTACCAATTTTTTGTGTCAAAATTGGACATCATTGCAACAAAAGTGTGATTTTGATCGAGATATTCCTTTGCTTGATGCTCCTTTTATGATGGTTTTAAAAGTAAATAAAAACAACATAGCCGAAAGTTATTTGGAAAAAATCATAAAAATTGATTTTTAAAACAATGCTTCTTTTGAAAACGGATTTATTTTAGCCCAGATTGTAGTGGAAAGGCCGAAAGCCCCAAAAAGATTTTTTGTAGCCACAAAAGAGCGACCAGCGGAAGCTCCTTTTGTGGTGTACAAAAAACTTTTTTGGGGCCGAGGACTTGAAACGAAAGCTGGAATAGCTCCTTATTATTATTTTTTTAAATCTTGAAAGTTAAATCTTGAAAGTGTTGAAGAGGCTTCATACAAATTTTAACGGCCTTTTTAATAGCTAGAAAAAATGCTATTTAGCATTTGAACATATAGCATAATAGGACTTATTGTAATTTTTGTTAAGAAAAAACACAGACTAATATTTTTGAAAAAAGAAGGCCAAAAATTAGTTTTGTGTTGCATAATTTACTTTATTTGAACCATTTACAACCAAAGTTTGTTTGGAAGCAGCGAAATAAAAATTTCCAAACCAAACAGGCACTACTAAAAAACTACCAAATATGAAAACGTTTTCCATCACCGAAATCAACCACATTTTGCAGGGCACTATAGAGGGCGAAACGACCCAACTCATAACGGCACCAGAGCAACTTGAAGTGGCCACAGCAACTGAAATTACTTTTATAGGACATGCCAAATACGAAAAAATGTGGCAAAATTCCAAGGCATGTGCAGCAGTTGTTAATGAAAATATTAGCATTGCTCCTGGTCCAAACAGGGTTTTTATAAAAGTAAAAAATGCCGATTTGGCCATGTCGCAAATTTTAGAAATGTTTGCACCACCGATGCCTGTTTTTAGTACCAAAATTCACCCATCGGCACAGATAGATCCTTCGGTACACATGGGCGAAAATTGTCAAATAGGAGCGGGTGTATATATAGGAAAAGACGTAAAAATTGGAAAAAACACTACCATTTATGCCAATGTAACCATATTAGATCAATGTATAATAGGCGAACAAGTAACCTTTTGGCCTGGCGTAGTTGTAAGAGAAAGGTGCGAAATTGGCGACAGAACCATTATACATCCCAATGCCAGTATTGGAGCCGATGGCTTTGGATTTAGACCTTGTCCTGAAAGAGGTTTGGTGAAAATACCACAAATAGGCAATGTGATTATTGGCAAAGATGTAGAAATTGGAGCCAACTCGTGTGTGGATCGTGGCAAGTTTAGTTCGACCATTGTTGGCGATGGATGCAAGATAGATAATTTGGTTCAAATAGCGCACAATTGTAAGCTAGGAAAATACTGTATTATGGCAGGAAATTCAGGTTTGGCGGGCTCTGTAACGTTGGGCAATGGTGTGATTATAGGAGGGAGTGCCTCTATAAAAGACCACACAACCATTGGCGATGGTGCCATCATTGGTGCGGGGTCGGGCGTAACTGCCGATGTGCCTGCAGGCAAAACCATGTTGGGCTATCCTGCCGTAGAAGCCCGAAATGCTTTGAAACAATGGGCCATTTTGAAAAGGATGACAACATAAAAAAATAGGTCGAAACTTGGTTTGATAAAACCAAAACGACTATCAATTTTTAAGGTCAAATTTTCAAACCACCACTTTTTTGATATTTCAAACCACTTTGGCACAATTAATGTAATAACATTTTAAAATTCAAAAGTATGAAATCGCCATCAAATACCAATAAATAGGGCGATACCATATAGAACCTTTAACCATTTAATTTTAAATAGATGAAAAAAATTACCTTACTTGTGGCTTTTATTATAGCATACGTTATGCTAGGCTGCACCAAAACCGAAGTGGTTTCTAACACCACAGATAACGATACGATTAGCGAAGTGTTTGAATTAAAAAATGTAAATTTCGCTTACAATAATGTAGATGGATATAATATATACCGTACATTAAATCCTAATATTTACGCATCTGACGTGGTATTAATTTATAGATTGTCTGGCACCATCAACAGCAATACCCCAATTTGGCAACTGATTCCACGCACGCTTTACTTGACACAAGGCGAGTTGGATTATGACTTTGATTTTAGCAAACAAGATTTTACCATCTATGCAGGAGGCAACTACAACCTTGCCCTCACGCCAAGTTATCTCAACAATCAAACCTTCAGAATTGTAATTGTACCAGGCTATTTTTCAAACAAAGTAGCAGTAGATTATAGCGATTATCATGCCGTGATCAAAGCTTTTAATATAAATGATACAAATGTAAAAAGCCTCAACTAAATCACAACAAAATCCTGCATATATATTGGGCGTTCGCCAAGGGTCGGGCTATACGTTGCAAACAACGTTCATTGAACTCCAAATGAAATATAATATTGTGAAATAATCTTTTTTGATAACCACATTCAGAAACTATATTTATGCAATACACCCCCCCTTTTTGGGGCTGGGGGGCTTCTAAAAGGATTTCCACTGCTATCCCTAACGCAAAATATCGTAAACCATAATGTAACGCAAAAAAAACAACACCATGAAAAAACAAATGGCCTTCGGATTACTACTAATTGGAGTAAATAGCCTAGTGGCTCAAAACAAAATTTTGGACCAAATAACAACAATTACTAATAATATAACTACTGCCCCTCCGGCCACTGGAGCCCTCTCTGGATTGGATATATCAAAAGGGCTCAAAGAAGCACTCAACAAAGGCATTAGCAATCAAGTAAGCAAACTAACAGCAAAAGACGGATTTTATAGCAACGAAGCAGTCAAAATTTTGATGCCAGAAGAGCTCAGAAAAGTCGATTCTGGATTGCGGGCCATTGGACTTGGTAGCTTGGCAGACCAAGGCATTAAAGCCATGAACAATGCTGCCGAAGACGCTGTAAAACAAGCCACCCCCATTTTTGTAAAAGCCGTTACCAAAATGAACATAACCGACGCCAAAAACATTTTGATGGGCGAAGAAAATGCTGCAACAACCTATTTAGAATCCAATACTTCAAAAGAGTTGTTACTCCAATTCAATCCTGTAATTAAAAAATCTTTTGCAAAAGTGGGTGCCGATGCCATTTGGGCAAACCTTATTTCCAAATACAATGCCATACCATTTGTAAGTAAAGCAAACCCTGATTTGACAGATTATGTGGCCCAACAAGCCTTGAAAGGAGTGTTCAAAATGATAGCTGTTGAAGAAAAAAACATCCGAACCGATTTGGGTTCTAGAACATCAAACTTGTTGAAAAAAGTATTTTCGATGCAAGACAAAAAATAATCTTAATTGATTAAAAATGAGTAATATAACAATAATTTAACATACAATTAAAAAAAATAGAGTAGCTTTGCATAGTAATAAAATAGTTTTTAAATCAACGAATTAGTGAATAAAAAGTCAATGGATCAAAACATTGACTTTTTTGTATAATAAACAATACCTAATATTGATATAAGCTCAATTAGACTTATAAAACAAGCTATATATACCGCATCTTTTTTGCCAAAATCCCTAGAAAAAGAGTTTGCTTCGCTGGGAGCCTTTACTTGTGTTGTAGCCCAGCCATGCCACTTTTTTTTCAAAAAAACTACGCATCTTTAAGTTGTTTTGCGGATGTATTCCATTTAAGTTTTTTCTGTTTTTTTTAAAATAATGGATTGTGCATTTTGTTTAGGTAGCAATCCTATTTTGTAATTTTTTAAAATATTCAAAAGCTTTTAACACCCTTGTTCCATACCACGAAAACATTTGTCCGTCCACAAAAATGGTTTTGGCATGATGGGAATACCTACCCAATTCAAAGGCATCTTCTTCTGTAAATTCGTAAGGTTCGTTTGGCAAAAGTATCAAATCAGGGTCGCCTTGTATTCTCATTTTTCGGATTTCAACCTCTGGATAACGGCCTTTTTGTTTGTAAATATTGTCAAAACCGTTTAACTGTAACATGGCATCAATATAAGTGGCACCACCCGCCGCCATATAGGGGTTTTTCCATATAAAATAGGCTGCTTTTTGTGGTTTTATATTGGACATAAATTGTTCAAAATCAAGTGTAGCAAACTCAATTTTGTCATTTATTTTTTGAGCCTCGGTTCTACAATTAAAAATAGCACCAAAATCTGAAATCATGGTTTTGTTGGCTTTCAAATCGGCAATGTCAGTTACCCAAACGGTACAAATTTTTCGTAATTCATCAACCATTTCTGGTGTATTTTCTTCTTTATTACAAATGATAATATCGGGCTCTAAATTTTTAATTTTTTGAAAATGCACTTTTTTGGTTCCGCCTACCGATGTTTTCGTAGCTCTAAAATGCAAAGGATGCACACAATATTTGGTTATTCCAACAATTTTTTGTTCCAATCCCATTTCAAAAAGCAATTCGGTTTGCGAGGGTACAAGCGACACAATTCTGTTGGGTACCGCATTAAAAGTGTGGGCAAAACCCAGCTGGTCGATTAAGGTTTTCATTTCCAAAATAAATTATATAAACGAATTTTTTTCAAGAATTTGTTGCATCTCTTGCTGTATTTTTACTGCTTCTTCACGGGCTTTTTGAGCAAAATTTGAAGTGGCATCGGCATAAATAATACCCCTAGAAGAATTGATGAGCAGTCCAATATTTTGATTCATTCCAAACTGGCATACCTCGGACAAACTGCCACCTTGAGCCCCAACCCCTGGCACCAAAAGAAAACTATCGGGAACAATTTTTCTAATTTCCGAAAGAAAAGAAGCCTTTGTAGCCCCAACAACATACATCAAATTGGAGGCATTTTTCCAAGTTTTGGATGTTTCTAAAACGTGATGATACAATTGATTTTGAGCCAATGGAAGCGTTTGAAAATCAAAAGCTCCCTCGTTTGAAGTTAGTGCCAATAGGATGGTGTGCTTGTTTTCAAAAGCTAAAAAAGGTTCTACACTGTCTTTGCCCATATAAGGGGCAACAGTAATGCTGTCAAAGGCCAAATCTTCCAAAAAAGCCTTGGCATATCGGCTAGAAGTATTGCCAATATCGCCACGTTTGGCATCGGCAATGGTAAAAATTTCGGGATAATTGGTATTAAGATACTGAATTGTTTTTTGCAAAGATTGCCAGCCCATAATGCCATAAGCCTCATAAAAAGCGGTGTTGGGCTTATAGGAAACGGCTAGGTCGTGCGTTGCATCAATAATGGCTTTGTTAAATTCAAAAATAGGATCTTCGGTGTTTAATAAAAAATCGGGAATTTTATCCAAATCGACATCTAAACCAATACAAAGGAATGATTTTTTTTGAATAATTTGAGCAGTTAAATCTTTTGTAGTCAAGGTGGTGATGAATTTTAGTTGTTTTTGCAAATTTCGGAAATTCTACCGATAAACAAATCATTTTTTAGATAAAATTGAAAAATTTGATTCTAAATAAATAATGAAAACCTAAAAAATCTATGGAATTGACAACCCATGAAAGGAAAAAAGTACTTAGAATAGAAGAGAAAGACACTAATTTGGTTAAAAATACTATTTTAAATTTTAGTACTAAATTGAAATTTCCTATATTTGCATTTCGCAATTTGGGGTGAGGAGGCTAATTTGCAAGCAACTAAAATAAATACGACAACATTTTTAAAACACGGAAATGAAAGAAATTACAAAAGAAGTTTATTTAAAGTGGTATGAGGACATGCTACTTTGGCGTAAATTTGAAGACAAATTAGCAGCGCTTTATATTCAACAAAAAGTAAGAGGATTTCTTCACTTGTATAATGGTCAGGAGGCTGTTTTGGCGGGTGCACTCCACGCCATAGAACTTGGCGGAAAAGACAAAATGATTACGGCCTACAGAAACCACGTTCAACCAATTGGAATGGGTGTTGATCCTCGAAAAGTAATGGCCGAATTATTAGGAAAAGTAACGGGAACTTCAAAAGGAATGGGTGGTTCTATGCATATTTTTTCTAAAGAACATGGTTTTTATGGAGGTCATGGAATTGTTGGAGCTCAAATTCCAGTAGGAGCAGGAATGGCTTTTGCCGATCAATATTTTAATACGGGTGGGGTAACACTTACCTACTTTGGAGACGGTGCAGCCCGTCAAGGCTCGTTGCACGAAGCTTTTAATATGGCAATGCTTTGGAAACTTCCTGTTGTTTTTATTGTAGAAAATAACGGATATGCCATGGGAACTTCTGTTGAAAGAACTGCCAATCATACTGATATTTGGAAACTAGGATTGGGTTATGAAATGCCATGTGGCCCAGTAGATGGAATGAATCCAGTAAAAGTAGCCGAAGCCGTTCACGAAGCCGTAGAAAGAGCCAGACGAGGTGATGGCCCTACTTTTTTAGAAATGAAAACCTATCGATATAGAGGACACTCTATGTCTGATGCTCAATTATATAGAACTAAAGAAGAGGTTGAGGAATATAAAAAAATCGACCCAATTACACAAGTTTTGGATGTTATAAAAGATCAAAAATATGCTACCGATGCCGAAATCGAAGCAATTGATCAAAGGGTTAAGAATTTGGTAGAAGAATGTGCAAAATTTGCAGAAGAATCACCTTTTCCAGAAGTACAACAATTGTATGATGTAGTGTACGAACAAGAAAATTATCCATTTATACCTCACAAACTCTAAAAATATGGCAACAATTATAACTATGCCGCGACTAAGCGATACTATGACGGAAGGAACAGTAGCATCGTGGCTAAAAAAAGTAGGCGATACCATTTCTGAAGGAGATATTTTAGCAGAAATTGAAACAGATAAAGCCACCATGGAATTTGAATCTTTTAACTCTGGAACACTTTTGTATATAGGAATTCCTGAAGGGGAATCGGCACCAATAGATGCCCTTTTGGCCATTATTGGCAACGAAGGCGAAGATATTTCAGGGCTGATTGGCGGTCAAACTGCTGCTCCATTGCAAGACACACCCATGGTAGCAAACGAAGCTCCTGCCGCTGCAAAAACAGCATTACCCAACGGTGTTATCGTTGTAACCATGCCTCGATTGAGCGACACCATGACCGATGGAACTGTAGCCACGTGGCTAAAAAAAGTAGGCGATACCATTTCTGAAGGCGATATTTTAGCAGAAATTGAAACTGATAAAGCCACCATGGAATTTGAATCTTTCAACTCTGGTACTTTATTATACATTGGCATTGCAGCTGGAGAGTCGGCACCTGTGGACAGCCTTTTAGCTATTATTGGCCCTGCTGGAACAGATGTATCTGGAGTTGCTCAAAATTTTGGACAAGCACCATCAAGTCCAGTTGCTGCCACTACCGAAACTCCAGTTCAAGCGGTACCTGTTGTAGCCCAAAATGCTTCTACCGAAAGGGTTTTGGCATCGCCATTGGCAAAAAAAATTGCGGCTGATAAAGGGGTAAACTTGAGCCAAATCAAAGGGTCGGGCGAAAATGGCAGAATTGTTAAAAGCGATGTAGAAAATTATAGCCCAGCACCGCAAGCAGCACCTGCTGCTGTTGCAGAAAAAAAGGCCGAAACTCAAAATAGCAAACCATTTGTAGCTTCGGGGACTGTGGCAACGGAAGAAATTAAAAATTCGCAAATGCGAAAAGTAATTGCCAAACGCCTATCGGAATCGATTTTTACAGCACCTCATTTTTATTTGACAATAGAAGTTGCCATGGACGAGGCAATGAACTCTAGGGTTATCATCAATTCTATTCCAGACACAAAAATTTCTTTTAATGATATGGTTATCAAAGCTTGTGCTATGGCCTTGAAAAAACATCCAAAAGTAAATTCACAATGGAGCGAAAATGCGATTACCATCAATTATCATGTGGCTATTGGTGTAGCCGTAGCCGTAGAAGACGGATTGGTAGTTCCAGTATTACCATTTACAGACAGTATGAGTCTTACTCAAATTGGAAGCAGTGTTCGAGATTTGGCTGGCAAGGCCAAAAATAAAAAATTACAACCTTCTGAAATGGAAGGCAGTACATTTACAATTTCTAACTTAGGCATGTTTGGTATTACAGAATTTACATCGATCATCAATCAGCCAAATTCTGCCATCTTATCGGTGGGGGCAATTGTAGAAAAACCAGTTGTAAGAAATGGACAAATAGTTGTTGGCAACACCATGAAATTGACGTTGGCTTGTGACCACCGTACCATAGACGGTGCTACGGGAGCACAATTTTTGCAAACATTAAAACAGTTTATAGAAAATCCAGTTACTATGTTGGCATAAATGCTTCATGTATATTTGATAAAATCCCAAAAATGATAGTCATTTTTGGGATTTTTTGTTGAATTGAATTCAAAACAAACAATAATTTATACCTTTGCATCATGGAAAAAGATAATATAATATTTGGAATTAGAGCCATCATAGAGGCGATACAAGCAGGAACGGCTGTTGATAAAGTATTTATTCAGAAAGAAATATCGAGCGAGTTGATGAAAGATTTGATGAAAGTGATGAAAAGAGCCAACATTAATTTTTCGTATGTACCTGTAGAAAAACTCCATCGATTGACGGTTAATAACCATCAAGGAGCAGTGGCTTCTATATCGCCAATAGGATTTATGGAGTTGGAGGATTTGGTGTCCTCCACGTTGCAAGCACATGCCAAACCCTTGTTCTTGATATTAGATCAAATATCAGATGCACGAAATTTTGGGGCCATTATTAGAACGGCAGAGTGTACGGGCGTACATGGTATTATCATTCAAAAATCGGGTTCGGCGCCTGTAAATGGCGATACGGTTAAAACATCGGCTGGTGCAGTATTTAATGTGCCAATTTGTAAAGTAGAACACATCAAAGATGCTATTTTTTATATGCAAGGTTCGGGCATTCTTACGGTTGCTGCAACCGAAAAAACCACTCAAAATTTGTATGATATTGATTTGAATCAAGGGGTTGCCATAGTTATGGGCTCTGAGGATAGAGGAATCAATCCATCGGTATTGAAAGTGATTGATGCAAAAGCCAAATTACCAATGTTTGGCTCTATTGGTTCGTTAAACGTGTCTGTGGCATGTGGTGCTTTTTTGTATGAAGCCGTCAGACAAAGAAATGGTTAAAAGTAGTATCTTTTTTTGAGTGTATCACGATAGGATTTGATTGGCTCATGAAATTAGATGTGACATTTTGCGTTAAGGATAGCAGTGGAAATCCT
>NZ_MUGT01000065.1:19405-20859 GCF_002217205.1 Flavobacterium branchiophilum NBRC 15030 = ATCC 35035
AAAAAAGATTATTTCACAAAATTATATTTTTTTTGGAGTTCAATGAACGTTGTTTGGAACAAATAGCCCGACCTTGGGGAACGCCCAAAAAGATAGTTGTTATGGTATGATTGAAAACGCTATTTGCAAAAACGCTAGTTTTACATCTAAACTGTTTTTTTGTGGGTTAAATGTTAATGTTTTTTTATTCCATTTTACTCAATTCGTCATAATTTTTTTTCAATTTATTTAACAATCGGCCATAAACCAATTTGTAAAACAGGAATAAAAAACCAATCAAAAGGCCTAAAATAATGATAGATGTAATGATTTGGGCCGCAATAGAGGGCAATGCCATGTGGCTTTGATTGGATTGGTACATGCTTTCAAAGCTTTCTAAAATGCCATAGATGCCAAACAAGCATCCAATGACCATATTCCAAATGATGTAAAAACGTACAATTTTTCTGGTTTTTAGAATGTGTTTGATTAAATTTTTAGAAGAATTTAATACCGAAATGGATCGATAATTCAAATAAAACAATACGATAAATCCTATAATTACTATATAGTTCAATTTATCTAAATAGCCCAAAAAAGGATAATGAGCAATGATTTTTTCGATATTTTCGCTGTCTAATAGCAATCCTATACCATTAAAAACAACAAATTCAACGATACTAAAAATCAGAATCCAACGTACAGTTGAATAAGACTTTTGATGGATCATTTTATAAATATCTTTGTCAGAAATACTTTCAAAGGTATGTTCTGTTTTTTGCCAATCTCTTTTTAACAAATCCAGTTCTTTCATATTTACGGATTCAATATTTTTTTTAATTTCCCCTTGATTCTATTCATTTTTACCCTAGCATTTACTTCGCTTATTCCTAATGTTTCGGCTATTTCTGTATAATCTTTGTCTTCAAGATACATAAAAATCAATGCTTTTTCAATGTCGTTTAATTGATATACCGCTTCATACATCAATTTCAATTGCTCTTCTTCTTCATAATTATAATCTTCAGAACTGATGATAAAGGGTTGTTGGTCATAATCTACTGTTTTTATAGATTTGGTACTTTTTCGATACAACGAAATGGCCGTGTTTAAGGCTACTCTATAGGCCCAAGTCGAAAATTTACTATCGCCTCTAAATTTTGGGAAAGCCTTCCAAAGTTGGATGGTAATTTCTTGAAATAAATCATTGTGAGCATCTTCACCACGTGTATATAACCTACAAATTTTGTGGATTATATTTTGGTTTGCCTTTAATTGCGTGATAAATTGATGTTCTAAAGTCATAACCTAATAGGTGTGTCTATTGCACTTTTTGTTACAAAATACAATATGTTAAATTTTAATAGAGATGCTTTTCAATACCAAAACATATTCAAAAGTACATCAAAATCTTTGGCTATTTCTTGTGTTTCGCATTTTTTACCAAATATACCTATAAAATAGTCCAATCTACT
>NZ_MUGT01000065.1:20918-25082 GCF_002217205.1 Flavobacterium branchiophilum NBRC 15030 = ATCC 35035
TTGGACTATTTTATAAATACATTTGGTATTATTTCGGACTAAAAACACAGCCACCCTATTGGCATTTTTTTTGTCTAAAATAGGGATGGCATGACAATTTGGTAATTTTATAAAAAGCAATTCCAATCGTTCTATTTTTAGATTGGATTCAAAACGATGTACCAATTGATGATGGTGGTATAATGTTTTTGTACAAGGTTCAAATTCTGGTTTGATACTATTTCATGAAAAAACGGGCTGCAAGCTGGCCTATTTTTGCCTTTGGTCAATTGTTTGACATAGCTTTTTCACTTTATATTGACTATCATTGATGAAACGACATTGGCTATTTGAAATAATTGTGTTTTTGATGGATATTTAAAATTAAAAAATAGCAATGTTCATTTTTGCAAAGTTTTTTGTATTTTTGCCAACCAAAAAGTAAAGTTTAAAACGATGTTAGATAGACTTCAAATAGTAAAGCAACGATTCGATGAAATTTCGGATTTAATTATACAACCAGATGTAATTGCAGATCAAAAAAGGTATGTACAATTGAATAAAGAATATAAAGACCTAAAAGCATTAGCAGAAAAAAGAGACGAATATGTACTTTTGATAGCCAATATTGATGAGGCAAACGACATTATTAGTGATGGAAGCGATGCAGATATGGTAGAAATGGCCAAAATGCAATTGGAAGAAGCAAAGGAACGTTTGCCAGAATTGGAAGAAGAAATTAAATTCATGTTGATACCAAAGGATCCAGAAGATGCTAAAAACGTGATGGTTGAGGTTCGAGCAGGTACAGGTGGAGACGAAGCTAGTATTTTTGCGGGCGACTTGTTTCGTATGTACACCAAATATTGCGAAGGTCGAGGTTGGAGAACATCTGTTGTAGATATGAATGAAGGCACATCGGGAGGTTTTAAAGAAATTATATTTGAAGTAACAGGCGAAGATGTATATGGTACACTCAAGTTTGAAGCAGGAGTACATCGTGTGCAACGTGTACCGCAAACAGAAACTCAAGGGCGAGTGCATACATCTGCGGCTACGGTTATGGTTTTGCCAGAAGCCGAAGAGTTTGATGTTCAGATAGATATGAACGATGTTCGTGTTGATTTCTTTTGCTCTTCGGGGCCAGGCGGACAATCTGTAAACACAACCAAATCGGCCGTTCGATTGACACACATTCCAACGGGTTTGGTAGCTCAATGTCAAGATCAAAAATCGCAACACAAAAATAAAGATAAGGCATTGACGGTATTGCGTTCGAGATTGTATGAACAAGAATTGGCCAAAAAACAAGAAGAGGATGCGTCAAAACGAACGTCGCAAGTAAGTTCTGGCGATCGGTCTGCAAAAATTCGAACTTATAATTATGCACAAGGTAGGGTAACAGACCATAGGGTAGGGCTTACGCTGTATGATTTGGGGAATATTATGAATGGCGACATTCAAAAAATTGTGGATGAATTACAATTGGTAAATAATATGGAAAAACTTAAAGAAGCCAGCGAAGTTTTTTAAGTTTTGACATAATGGAATAAAAAAAAGAGGCTATTTGACTAATAGCCTCTTTTTTTTTGTACTGTTTTGAAATAGCTGACACCATTTTTTTTTTCAAACCTATAAGTACATGACAAAAAGCAAAATAGATTGTTTTCCAAACGACAACACTTTGTTACTATGCTACAATATTACCAAAATTCAGTAGTTTTTGAATTATAATTTTATTTATAGGTTTGTTTGGGTTAATACCGAACTTGCAAATAAATGTATTTATCATTGCAAACGTTGAGATGGAAAGTATAATAGCTATTCCACCAGAGGATTATTGGTAGGTGAAATAACGCAACGATAAAAGACTTGTAAAAGGGCATTTTAGTTTAAAACGTAAAGTTATGTGAAATGCTTCGAGGGCTGTTAAGGGCTAATAATTATATAACTAATTGAAAATCAACAGCAATGGTTCAAGATTTTTTCAATAGGGGGAGCTATACTGAAAAAGCCGCAATTTTTCGGCTTTTCCTTTTTGTAAGAATATGATTTTTAAAGTGTTACGATCCAAAAAAACGGTTCAAGTAGTATAAAATTAAGGAACTTTTGTAGGTTTTTCGAACCGATGAGAATCTTGTTGATTTTCAGTGATTTAATATTATCAATTTGTTTAACAATAATTGAATAGCTCTTAAATATTTATGTCATATTGTTCAAAAAAATTGTAACACTTAGTGAAAAACTACTTTTGTGAAAAATATAGTTGGTATTTTCAAAATTATATATTTATTTCAATTTCGATTGAATTTTCAACTCTAATAGCTTCGTAAATTTCTATGTTAGAGTTTAATATTTCGATTGATACTACCAAAGAATATGGAACTTCTCCATTGGTTTTATCCCAACCTTTATGACCAATAACAGCAAAACATATTTCTTCCGATAAATCATAAGATTTTATAATTGCCCAATCTTTTTGAAGTGTGCTGTTATTTCTATTAACGTCTTTCACAGTTCCCCAGTCTTTTCTTTCTCTTATTTTCCACTTTATTAATTGAGAATCATTAATTTCATTTTCGATGTCTATTTTCTCATCTTCAATTTGTTTAAGAACAACTTTTTCAAAATCATTTAAGGACTGACCTAATTTTGAACTAGTCCAATCCAAAGATGTTGCTAAATAAGATCTTGTTAATTGTCTAGTTCTTCTAACTTTTGTTGTATAAGATAATGAAACTTCAATTAAAACATCATATTCGTCAGCTTGATTTCTTAGATTCTTAGGTATTTTGAGAGAATAAATATGTCCTTCTTCTGCTTTAATATTTCCTGTATTGTAGAAAGTTGCTCTTTGATGTGTATTCTCTGTTATTCTTTCAAGCGAAGGAATTCCATAACCAAAATGTTTTACACTTCTAGTTGTTGGATTTTTGAAAAATTCGTTTGGTAGTCTTGCTCCTTGAACTACTAGAGCTCTCAATAAATTAATATCTTCATCAGGATATAATTTTAATAATTGAGCCACTATATAAGATACTTTTGGAGTTGCAAATGAAGTCCCTACAATATCCTTTCCAATAGCAGAGCCACCATTTAAAGTAGAACGAATTAACTCTGGAGAAGTTGATTCTTTACTCAAAATTATATTACCTGTTTTTGAAATAACTAATCCCCCACCATATTCTACAACATCTGGCTTAATCATTCCCCAAATACCAGTGCCGACTCTTGAAAAAGCTGAAATTTCATCATTCTCTCCTAAAGATTCAAAAAAATCATCTTCAAATGATGTGTGATTTACAGAACCAACTGTAATAGCAAAACTACTTTGGGCAGGATTAGCAATCCTACAAAATGGTTCGTCTAAAAAATCGGGGTAATTTTTCCCGCTACTAATGAAGTGGTTAATATCTTGTTTGCTTATATTTCCAGAAGAAATCAAGAAAAGAACTTTCTTTTCGTTAATTAGTGTATCTATTGTAGCTGCCCAAGAAGACATGTGTTTTATTCGTGAAGCTACATTTGAATTTATAGATAGATTGAATATTTTGCATTCTTCATTTTCTTCTACAATTTGTTTCATAAGCTCCGCTGGAAGTCTATGAGTAAGTTTGTTATCCTTATCCAACACCCTTAAATTTCTAACAAAACAAGGTAATTTATATGGAACAGTTAGGTTTGTTATACCATAAGGATACAAAATTGCTCCAGCTACTCTTGTTCCGTGTCCGCCATTTTTGACAAAATCGGCTGTTGAAGTATCTTCAGCAATATACGATTTGGAATTTGCTTCAATAATTGCAGGATAGATAAATTTATGTCCCTCCATTATTCCGCTATCAATAACAGCAACTTCTGGAGAATCAAAATCAGGTGTTATTACAGCAATTTCAACTGATCCAATTTCATCAATCTCACTATCTAAACCCGAAACTTCGTCAACCTCCGAAACTTCAAAGACAAAGGGATAGTTATAAACTAAATCTTTAACCCAACTTGCCGAAAACCCAACACAAAACCCTGATTATCAGTAGCTTTTTTTTATTAATGGTACACTACATGAACTTTTTTAGTTTTTCTAATAATTTTAAATTTCAAGCAATCGTAAATCTTTTGTACTTCTTCTATGGGTTTTGAGGGTTTTTCTATGGTTAGATTTTTGGTTTTTGTTGGAAGTTTTAC
>NZ_MUGT01000066.1 GCF_002217205.1 Flavobacterium branchiophilum NBRC 15030 = ATCC 35035
TTCTAAAAGAATTTTATAATTGAACTCATTTTCTGAATTGAATTTCCAATTATTAAGTTCTTTAAATTCTTTCTTTATTAGATTTAATTTTTCTTTGTTATTTTTTGAAATTATGATCAATTTTGTTAGCGATGTTTTTTTCATTTTTTCAATTGAACTTTCTGTAATTTCAGTTTCATAATTTGCACTTGAACGATAACGATATTTTTGATCAATTATTTCAAAATTCTTTTCATCTTCGGAAATTATATATCTGTAAGCCATTATGTTATCAAGTTCATTTATCCAATTAGGAAAATTCTCTTCATATTGTTTGATGTAATTATCAATAAAATTTTTGTCAATTGGTTTTCTTTGAGAGATATACTCATTTACTAATGGATAAATTTGTTTCGCCATTAAATTAATATATTTTCGATTATACCATTCACCTGCATCTATTTTCCCGTCAAGTTTTTCAAATACATAACCATTTCCTAATGAAGTTGCTAAAACTTCGTTCAAAAGTTGGTAGGCATAATTACTTGATTTTGATTTATTTTCATTGAAGTTTTTATCAATTTCAGTTTTTACTTCAAGTGATTGTTCATTATAAATAATGTGAAAAATTTCGTGTAGCATAACACTAAATAAATCTTTATAATCTTTTAAGTTTGTTTGAATTGCACTTATAAAATTGTTGTTGAATGCTTGAGCTGTAAATCCTTGAGAATTTGGTAATGGATAGAATGCGATTTTAAAGGGAATTGAATTATCCCAACTCGAATTATAAAAAACCAAACCAGTTTCAAAATAGTTTTCTATTTTGTTTTCGATAGAATATTTTGAAATATCTAAAATTTGTTGTTCAAACTTTTCTTTATTTGGGTCATAAATTAGTTCGTTATATATTGGTTTGAACTCTGTAATTATTTCAGTTAGTTCGTTCAAAGTTTTGTTTGTAACAATTCCTATTGAACGGAGTTTAAAATCTTTTAGGTTTTCGGTTTCGATTAAGTTTTTTTTTAAAATATCTCTAGTTTGCATAGGAATTTTTGAGCCGTTTGGAAACTCTTCAAATTCATAACTATAATCGATTGACAGTTTATCAAATTTTGTGATTAAGTTTTTATACTTTTCTGTATAGTATATTGATTTGTTAAATTCAGTTTTAAAAACATTTTCAGGATAGTTTTCAGATAAGTTTTGAATAAAAACAAAAACGGCTAATTGTTCTGAATATTTTATTTCAAAAGTTGGTTTTTGGGCAAATGTCAAAGTTGAAATGACACAAAATATAAAAGTTAAAATTCTGTTTTTCATTCTGTTTCGTTTTTTTTGGGTAATATATCGCACAACTAGTTAATATACGCAACTTTACCTATTGCGTTTTTTGTATTGTTGTTCATTTTCAAGTGGTTATGGGTTGCTTTCATATTGCGTCTATTTTTTGTTGCGTCTATTTTTTGTTGCGTTTTTTGAATTTCATATATCTTTTGTAAAATTATAAACAATTTTTTAAACTTGCAACTTTTTTTTTATATTTTTATTTTTTATTTACATTTTTTTTCTAATTAATCTAAATGACTTTCTATTTTGTCCACCACATTGCGGGTTAAATAGGTGTATGATGGTGGTTTTTATATTAGAATATCCTATAAATGCTGTATATAATTCATATTCAGTACCATTTTCTAACAATGGGTAGCAAAACTGTGCCGCTAGGTATGTATGGTGGCTTTTTTTGTTTTGAAAAGGCAAGTGAAAAAGCAAGATGTTTGAAAAAAAACTTTGGTGAATGGAGACTGTCCGTTGGAGGTTGCCCGCATGAGGGATAGAGCAAGGCACCATGTGCTCGTGATAGCCCGACGGCAAAAAAAGGAAGCCCCGCCTGAAGGGTTTGGGGCGTGGGGGCTTGCTTTTTTTTGGCGGCATGCCCTATAAATGAGGGACTCTTGTGTGGGGGTTGTTCAAGGGGTTGGTTATGCCCTGTTTTTGGAGTCTATCACTAGGGTTACGGGGCCGTCGTTGAGCAATTGTACTTTCATATCGGCACCAAAAATGCCTGTTTGTACTGGTTTTCCTAGCACGTGGGCTACTTGAGCCACCATTTGTTCGTATAGCGGCAGGGCAATTTCGGGTTTTGAGGCCTTGATGTAGGACGGGCGATTTCCTTTTTTGGTTAGGGCCTGCAGGGTAAATTGGCTTACAATTATGATGTTGCCCTCAACCTCTTTTACAGAGAGGTTCATCACGTGGTTGTGGTCGTCAAATAGCCGTAGGTGTACTATTTTTTGGGCCAGCCAGTCGATGTCTTCCTGATTGTCTGCGTCTTCTATGCCTACAAGCACGAGCAGTCCTTGTGCTATTTGTGCTACAATTGTTCCATCGACAGTTACAGAAGCCGAGGCAACTCGTTGGATGACTGTTTTCATGATTCTCGGGTTTTATCACTCGCCATTCGGTCTTCTTGATATACGTCTATGCGGTAATGTTCGTCGTCGCCTTCCAGTATTTTCAAATAGCTGTGGTATCTGGACCACGCAATTTCGTCTTGCTCTAGGGCGGCTTTTACGGCACAGTGTGGCTCTTCTTTGTGCAAACAGTTGTGGAACTTGCATTGGTTTTTTAGTCTAAAAAATTCTGGAAAATAGCCACTAATTTCGTCTTTTTCCATATCTACAATGCCAAATCCTTTGATGCCTGGAGTATCTATAATTTTGGCCCCAAAACTCAAATCATACATTTCTGCAAACGTGGTGGTGTGCTGTCCTTGCTTGCTTTGGTCTGATATGTTTTTGGTTTTCAAATGCAACGAGGGCTCTAGGGCATTGACTAACGTAGATTTTCCCACTCCCGAATGTCCCGAAAACATGCTCACCTTGCCCAGCATCAATGCTTTTAAGACTTCTACCCCTTTGCCCTCGGTAGAGGATACCCGCAAACAGCGGTAGCCAATGTTTTGATATACATGTTGCAAATACAGTTGTTCGTCGAGGGTTTGCTCGTTTAGGGTGTCTATTTTGTTAAAAACCAATATGGCCTCTATGTTGTAAGCCTCGGCCGTTACCAAAAACCGATCTATAAAACTTGTAGTCGTTGGCGGATTGCCCATTGTAATTAACAAAAAAACACGGTCGATATTGCTTGCAATAATGTGCAATTGTTTCGATAAATTTACAGATTTTCGTACAATATAATTTTTTCTGTCGTGTATTTTAGCAATGCTTCCCGTGCATACGTCCGATGTATCGTCGTGTTCATAGCTCACCACATCGCCAACGGCAATCGGATTGGTACTTTTTATACCTTTCATCCTAAACTTGCCCTTGATCCTACATTCTATAAACGAGCCGTCTTCGGCCCGAACGGTGTACCAACTTCCAGTAGATTTGTAAACAATACCTGTCATTAATTTTGATTGGTTTTAAATAAAAATGATCTGGCAAAGATAATCAAATATCTTTTTAGGCTCCCTTATTTGCAACACATTTTTAGCCCACAGCAGTACCACTTGCAAACCCAAGCGGCATTTTTTCCGACATATTTTTCAAAAAAAAATGCTGTTAGCCCCTTTCAATCAGTCATCAAAACAACCATTTGGGCATGCCGGCAAAAAAAAGAAAGCCCCCATCAAGCCAACCGTTCAGGCGGGGCTTCCTTTTTTTGCCGTCGGGCTATCACGAGCACATGGTGCCTTGCTCTATCCCTCATGCGGGCAACCTCCAACGGACAGTCTCCATTCACCAAAGTTTTTTTCAAACTTCTTTCTTTTCGTTTTCAATTCTTGCTTCTAACTTCTTGCTTCTAACTTTCATAGTTGTCTCTATAAGTTAGTTTTACGATAATATTTATTCTTGTGGCTTTTTTATAAAAAAGTTGCAAAGTATTATTTTTTTTGTTTGTACTTTTGTGATATGGATATAGAGTGTTAAAAACGCAATAACTTTCGTATATTTACTAGTTAGTGGTCAGTGTAGAAAAACGACACGAACAACAATAAGAACAAAAAAAATATGGGACTATTTGACTTTTTAAAACCAAAAAAGACGGAGTTGGACGACAATCTTACTCAATTACTAAAAACATTTTTCCCAAAAGGAGAAACGGACATTAATGCGGGTACAAATGAATTGCTTTTAATTTTGAACAACTCAATAAACAAGAATGAAGCAAGAAACATATTTGTTAAATCTGTTTCAATGAGTAGAGTTGCTTCAAATTTTGATAAAGAAAGACTTGTTAAGCATTTAGGCGGTTACTGCTTACAGCATTTCAATGAACAGCAACTTGACAAATTTTTCAACTATTTAACTGCTTTGACAGTTGCAATGAAGGTTCACGGGAGTAGCCCAGTAGAAATTAAAAGAGACGGAGATGCTTATGTTTGGTAACACGAGTAAAAGTATATTGACATTTCAGTTAGAAGGTCGATTAAGTTCTTATCTATCAGACATAGATAATTGTGAAAATTTCACTGCGGACAATTTGACCAAATTGAATAAAACAATGAAAATGACTGAATGTATTCATTCTCTGCTTGACCACGCAAGAATAAACTGCTTAAATGACAACAAAGAGTTCATTGAAAACAATGACTTGGTAGTGGATAGAAATTTGGAAAACCAATCACAATACACATTTAATTGGACACAACTAAACAATACGAAAACAATATCTGGTATAGCAGAAATTAAGTTTTTAATTCATAACATTGATAACTTGAAAATATCAAACTTCAAAACCGATAGTATTGAAAACTTAACCAAACTTATTATCAATTATATGACACTAACTTTCGTAAAAGCAGACAATAGAATTGAAAAAAGTTTGCTTATCATTAAGACCAAAAATTTTGATACCAATGATGACAATTTCACTTCGGCACTAAAAGCAGAATTGGAAAGTAATTGTAAATCTTTCCAAACTACACCGACATTTTTGTATTTAAAGCACAAGGACAACGTAGGATTTTATCATAAACATTATAGTAATTATGCAGACAAGTAGAAAACACCGAACCGCTAACAGCCGTTTTGCAAAAGCGGGGGTTTCGTGCTTCTATGAAAGTGAAGTGCTAATTTCAAGCTTTGGGAATCTAATGAAGTTTAGTGCTAAAAATCCCCGCCTTCGCAAAGCGCTGGGACGTCAGTCTGTGAAAAAACCAACTCAAAAAGAGAAAGAATTCGGATACCTGTCGGAGAAAAATTCCATACAGCCAATTCTCAAAGACTCATTTTGAGTTTTTTCACAGTCTGCCGTTGGGCGATATTTTGACCAAAAAAGACGAATAAAAATCTTAAAAAAATTAATATGAAAAATCTAATTAGAATTTTTGCGTTGGTGTTCATATTTGTAAGTTGTTCCAAAACTGAGGACGATACAAATAATCAGTGTACAGGAAACTGTACAATACTAAAAGGTAATTTTGTAACTTTAAATAATGAACCAGTACCAAATGTCAAAGTTTCGATGAAATATATTAAAAGTAATGAACTGGCATTTTACTCTCGAAAATTGGTTGATACAAAATCAGACCAAAATGGAAATTTCAACAGTAATTTTTTCATAAAAGACAATGAAATTGGAAATACAGGAGGTTATTTCGATATTGATATTGACGACTCTAATATCGATGTGAATAAATATATCAGAACTAATAATTTAATAGGTAATACAACAGCTGATATAGGATTTGCAATTTTTTCAATCACAAATAGAGATACAATTATTAACAAAACATTTTACTTTCCAAAAAAAGCTTATATAAAAGTAAATTTAAACAACTTTACACCTTTGCAATCTGACGATTATTTTGAAGTGCAAACATTATATCCATTTGGTCCAAAAATTGGAGTAAATACTTTCCTAAATTCAAAATATTCAACAGGTTTTAGTGGATATGGAAATTGGAGAGCAATTAACAATAATAATTTACTAAATGTATTCGTAGCCGAAGGAGAAAACAACGTAATAAGAATTTTTAGAAGAAAAAATGGTGTAAACACAAGTGAAGATATTCCGATATTCATTCCTCAAAATAATACAATAGAATTGACATATGACTTCTAAAAAAACATCTGCCAAAAGCTAGCCTTTCGTTGCACCCGCTAGACGAGCAATGAATTGTAATCAACGAATACCTATAAAAAAAAATACATGAGTTAAACCTATTACATGCAAACCCCTTATGGGTTTTTCGAAAAGTTTTTGTTAGGATTATAAGAGGATTTGGTTCCTCTTTTTTATATCTATTTATTTACACCTACAAGGTTTTGGAAACCTTGCAGGTGAGAAAACGTAATTCGCCACTCCCACACAAATCCCTTCGCATGCTTATCAGAAACTCCTTGAATATGTTGCATGGTTAAATGTCAAAAAAAAAAAACACTATTTTATTTTATTATTTTTGAAAAATATTTAACGGCAGTTTTTTCACAGACTGACGTTGGGGGCATGCTTCCGAACACCCTTCTTATGCTAAAACTTAATGTAATAGAGATAACACAATGGGACAAAGAAGTTACTTATATCTAATACCAAATATACATATAAAATAGTCCAATCTATTGGTTCTTTTTTGCTAAAATTATTAAAAAAAAATAGTTCCGTAGCCCAGCTATGCAANNACTATTTTATAAATATGTTTGGTATAACTTTTCTAATTGTATTAACTGGAATTTTAAATATCGGATTTTATTATGTTTGTATTTGGACAATTATAGTTGAAATTAAAGCATATAAAAGGCAGATTGCATAAAAGCCAACCTCAATACGTCGGGGGTATTGTTGGGTTTCAAGCACCAACACCCGAGCGCTAACAAATAGAGGACTTCTATAAAAAAAACCTTTGTCAAAGTCTGAGCTTTGACAAAGGTTATGTGTTTTGATAAACTGTTTGACATTGATTTTTAGTGGGTGTACATGAAACTCATGTGATGTATATCCATAAAAAAACCGTAGCCCTTTCATGCTGTTTGATAAAATTAAGCATTTAGTATTTTTTCTTGATGCGAAATACTTTCTTGGTGAATGGCTTTAAACATTTTTAAGATAAATTCTTCGCTTAGGCCTTTTTGCTCGCCTTCGAGTATCATTTTGCCTAAAATTTCGTTCCAACGGTTGTTTTGCAACACAGCCACGTTGGCATCTTTTTTTACCTGACCAATTTCGTCGGCTACTTTCATTCTTTTGCCCAATAAGTCCAATAAATTAGCGTCCAAAACATCAATATTGGCTCTCAATTTTGTCATTTTTTGAGTAAATTCGTCAGAATCACCACTTTGTTTTCTTACTTTCAAATCCTTAAAAATTTGTTTCAAAGCAGCCGGTGTTACTTGTTGTGCCGCATCGCTCCAAGCATTATCTGGATCGATGTGGGTTTCAATAATCATTCCGTCATAATTCAAATCCAAGGCTTCTTGCGTTACTTCTAAAATCATATTGCGGTTTCCGGTAATGTGCGACGGATCGATAATCAAAGGCAAATCAGGGAATTTATTTTGCAATTCGATAGCAATTTGCCATTCTGGAATATTTCTGTATTTGGTTTTTTCATAGGTAGAAAAACCTCTATGAATAACGCCTAATTTTTTGATGCCTGCATTGTACAAACGCTCTACACCACCAAGCCACAAAGCCATGTCTGGATTGACAGGGTTTTTTATCAAAACAATTTTGTCTGTATCTTTGAGGGTGTCGGCAATTTCCTGAACCGCAAATGGGTTTGCAGTGGTTCTTGCACCCACCCACAAAACGTCGATGTCGTTTTCTAAAGCCAGCTTACAATGGGCTGCCGTTGCTACTTCTGTTCCCATCAACAATCCGGTTTCGGCTTTGGCTTTTTTTAGCCATTTCAAACCAATTTCGCCAACGCCTTCAAAACCTCCCGGACGTGTTCGGGGTTTCCAAATTCCTGCTCTAAATACACTTACGTCTGAATCTTTCAATTCGTGTGCAATTTTCAAAACTTGCTCTTCTGTTTCGGCACTACAAGGCCCCGCAATTACCAATGGGTGAGACAATTTGAAGTCGTCTAACCAAGCTCTCATTTCTTTTTTGTTTTCCATTTTTTTGTGTGTTTAATTGATTCTTTTTTAACTTTTGTTTGTTTCAGGTTTCAAGTTCGGTTCTTTTTATATGATGCACTCGTTATCTTGTATTGGAAACACGCTATTGAAACCGCATGTTGCGTTAGGCATAGTAGTGGAAATCCTTTTTGAAAGCCCCCAGCCCCCAAAAGGGGTGTTGTATTGCACGAATATAGTTTCTGAATGTGGTAATCAAAAAAGATTACAACGGATAGCCCAACCCTTGGGCAACGCCCAAAAAGTAATGGTGTTGTTTAGAATGTAGCGTTTATTTGATCATTATTGCTCATTCAAAACTTTACTTCAAACTTCTATTCTCTAACTTATTTCTAATTTCTAACCTCTAATTTCTAACCTCTAATTTCTAACTCCTACCCTCTAATTTCATTCTTTTTTACTTAAAATTTCTTTAATTCTATTGGTATTTTTCATTTCGTTGAAAATGGCTTCATAGTCGTCATGAATTAATAGTTCCTTAAAATGCGACAAATTATTGATATATTCTGAAAGGCATTTGACGACTTGTTTTTTGTTTTGACTAAAAATGGGTGTCCACATGGCAGGCGAACTTTTGGCCAATCGTACGGTGCTTTCAAATCCGCTACCGGCCATATCAAAAATGTCTTGTTCGTCTTTTTCTTTGTCTATTACCGTTTTGCCAAGCATGAACGAACTGATGTGCGACAAATGCGATACATAAGCTATGTGTTTGTCGTGCGATTTGGCATTCATATAACGGATTCTCATGCCCAATTTTTGAAATAAATCCAAAGCTTTTTCTTGCAATTTGAATGTGGTTTTTTCTACCTCACAAATAATATTTGTTTTGCCTCTAAAAAGGCCCGTTATGGCCGCTTTTGGTCCCGAAAATTCTGTTCCGGCAATAGGGTGAGTTGCCATAAAGTGTCGCCTTTTTGGGTGGTTTTCCAGCAATTCGCAAATGGGCAATTTGGTAGATCCTACATCAAAAACCAAGGTTTCGTCTCCTATTTTTTCTAAAATTTCGGGCAGCAGTTTCAAGGCTGCATCAACGGGAACGGCCACTATCACAAAATCTGCTTGATGCAAATCGGTTAAAGTAGCTTTTTGGTCTATGATGCCTAAATGCAAGGCCTCGTCCAAGTGAGCCTCGTTAGCATCTATCCCAAAAATTTGAGTGTTCAAAACGGTTTGTTTGAGGTCCAATACCATGGAACCGCCAATCAAACCAATGCCAATTACAAATATTTTCATTTAAAAATTTATTTTTTGTACAAATATTTATTTACAATAATATATTACAATCTGTCTATAGCTTCCTGAATTAGGGCCTCTGAAACACACAACGAAAATCGGATGTAGCCAGCTCCATTGCTACCAAAAATACTGCCTGGAGTAATAAAAATGTGTGCTTTTTTTAAAATATCATCTACAAAATTTTCGCCAGATGTTATGCCTTTTGGGAGCTTTGCCCATACAAAGAGTCCAACGGCCTTTGACTCTACTTCGCAACCTAATTTTTTGGCTAGCTGAAAAGTCAAATTTCGTCGTTTTTCGTATATTTTATTTTGATCTTCAAACCATGATTTGTCGAGCTTCAAAGCTTCAATAGCCCCTTTTTGAATGCCATAAAACATGCCGCTATCCATATTGCTTTTTACTTTTAGTACAGCGTCTATATAATCAGCACGTCCAGAAATCATGCCTACTCGCCAGCCTGCCATGTTGTATGTTTTGGACAACGAATTGAGTTCTAAGGCTACCTCTTTTGCTCCTTCTACTTGCAAAATTGACATCGGATTTTGGTTCAAAACAAAACTGTAAGGATTGTCATTGACAAGCAAAATGTTGTGTTTTTTGGCAAAGGCTACCAATTTTTCAAACAAAGCCAAGCTGCCTGTTGCCCCCGTAGGCATGTGTGGATAGCCGACCCACATGAGTTTTACTTTTGACAAATCCAAAGCTTCTAGTGCTTCAAAATCGGGTTCCCATTGTTGAGCAGCTTTCAAATCATAATACACGGTTTCGGCCTGAACCAAGTGGCTAACCGAGGTATAAGTAGGGTATCCTGGATTGGGTACTAAAACCTGATCGCCTTGATTTAAAAAAGCCAACGACAGGTGCATAATGCCTTCTTTTGACCCCATTAAGGGCAAAATTTCGGTATTAGGATTCAAGTTTACCTTAAAATGTTTTTGATAAAAATCGGCCATGCCTTGTCTGAGTTCAGGCAAACCTTGATAGCTTTGATACTGATGGGCATTGGGCTCTAAAACGGCCTCCTGAATGGCTTTTATAACCGCATTTGAAGGGGCCAAATCTGGGCTTCCAATTCCCATGTTGATCACTTTTTTGCCTTCGCTAATCATTTGTCTTACCTCTCTTA
The DNA here is from genome assembly GCF_002217205.1 of Flavobacterium branchiophilum NBRC 15030 = ATCC 35035. Classification (GTDB taxonomy): domain Bacteria; phylum Bacteroidota; class Bacteroidia; order Flavobacteriales; family Flavobacteriaceae; genus Flavobacterium; species Flavobacterium branchiophilum. The sequence goes on from NZ_MUGT01000066.1 coordinate 10,435, forward strand.
GCTTGCTCGAAAAGTAATATTCTTCTACAGTTTGAAGTCTTTTTGCTGTTGTAATCATTTGATTTTGTTGTTTTTAAATTCGCCCAATACTTTAAAATAAGATGCCATAATGGCTACCAACGATTTGGCTTTTGCATAATCCTGATAGGTTTCAAAGGTAACATCTACAAAAAAAGCATACTTCCAGGGGGTTTCTATTTTGGGCAACGATTGTATTTTGGTTAAATTCAATTTGCAATCGCTCATCACGTTCAATACGGCCGCCAAACTGCCTCTTTTGTGGTCCAGTTCAAATTTTACAGAGGCCTTATTGGTTGTTTTTTCGTCTATTGCAAAAGTTTTTTTGGAAATAATCACAAACCGGGTCATGTTGTTATTAATGGTTTGAATTTCAGGAGCTATAATATCCAAATTATACATTTCTGACGCTACTTTGCTGGCAATGGCTGCAATGCCTTTGAGCTGGTTTTGTTGTATCCGTCGGGCGGTTTCGGCTGTGTCTTTGTCTTCAACAAGCTTGATGTGTGGGTGCTTTTTCAAAAATTCCATACATTGCAAGAGGGCCATTGGGTGCGAATGTACTTCTTGAATATCGGATATTTGCTGTCCTGACAAAGCCATCAAGTTTTGTTGAATTTCCAAATAATATTCGCCAATTATTTGAAAATCATTTTTATCAATCAAAGCATAATTGGGAATTATCGAACCCGCAATAGAATTTTCTAAGGCCATAACGGCCAAATCCGAACGGCCTTCGAGTAGGCTGTCCGACAATTCTTCAAACGACAAACATTCGTCTATTTCGATATTGTTGCCAAAATATTCTAAAGCCACCTGATGATGAAAAGCCCCTTTGATGCCTTGAATGGCAATTTTTTTAATCATTATTTCTACTTGTTTATTCTGGTATTGTATTTTTCTTAATTTATTTTTCTAATATTTTGAATATCAAAAAAATAAGTCTGTTTTTTTAACAATTTAAAAGCTACATTTTTTTCCATAAAAAAATCCTGATTTGCATCAGGATTGTATATTATGTTTGAATTAATAATTTCTCAAATAACCATATAACAATCCCGTCCTTCTATAAAGAAGAAATAAAATGAATTGCTAAAATAAAATCGGTTACTTAACACGCTTTTTAATGTTGTTTGTTATTTCGGCTAAATTACTGCATTTTTTGATATAAAAAAATTATTTAACGATTATTTGTGAAATTATTTTTCAACAAGCCATTTCTTACCTTCTGATATTCGGGTAACCAGCAACGAGCTGATCAAATCTCCATTGGCATTGAGCAGCGTAGCCATAGGATCTACAAGTGTGCCAACAATCATGGCCGCTGGCAGGGCTTGCTCCATTGGAAAACCATATACTGTAATGGCCAAAACCTCGCCAATATAGCCTCCATTTGGAATACCTCCTTCTACAACAGATACGATTATGGTAATGCCTAATGCTAATATTATAGTGTTCAAACTCGTAAAATCTTTTCCAAAAATAGCAAACATTACCGCAATTTTTACAATCGACGACATGGCAGATCCATCTTTGTGTAGTGGTGCTCCAAGGGGAATAACCACGTGGCTAATATAACCCGGTACTTTCATTTTTTCGGCACCAGCCAAGTTTGCTGGGATTGTGGCAATGCTACTACATGTGCCAAGGGCCGTCAAAGACGGAGTAATATTGTGTTTCCAAAACAACGACACCCCTTTTTTGCCGCCTGCTACAAAGGCATAAAACGAATAAAAAACCACAAAATAAAAAGCACAAACTGCATAATAAAGTCCCAATGGTTTAGCATAAGCCCCAAACAGTTGAGGCCCAAAAATACCTACTTGATTAGCAAAATAGGCCCCAAGACCAACGGGAGCCAGTTTCATAATCAAGTGCAACAACTGCTTCATTACTTCGTTGCCCGAATGTAAAAACCGCTTAAAATCGTTGCCTTTGTCGCCCGACTGGAGCGTGGCAAAACCTATTAAGAACGAAAAAATAATCAGGGCCAACATGCTTTTTCTGGACAACAATTCAAAAAAATCGGTTGCCGTTAGCAGCTGTGTTATCTGAGTGCCAACCCCCACACTTGCCACACTTTCTGAAGGTAAAGTGGACACAACAAAACTTTGTTGTATCGGAAAAATCAAAACCCCCACAGTCATCAAAACACTAGAAATGATAATAGTAGCCAAAAAAACCAGCAAAATCACCAAAAAAAGTCTTCCTAATTTCTCTGTTTTTTCTAAACTTGCAATCGACGAGGCAATCGTAAAAAAAATAAGCGGAATAATGGCCGTAAACAACAAATTCAAAAAAATATCGCCAAGTGGCTTAAAAATCACAACTTCCTTGCCCATCAAAAGCCCCAAAACGCTACCCACCACAATGCCTCCAAGCAACAGTAAAATGCTCCTGTAATTGTCTATAAAACTATTTTTTTGATTTTCCATACGTTTTATTTTTTTTGAAGTAAAAGTAAACAAGAAGATTGATTTTTGATCTGAAAAAATAAAAAAATGTTTGTTGAAAAGCTTACGCTGAATTTTCCTACACATTTAACATCAACAGCGTCAATCTTTTATTTTTTTTGACAGTTAATTTATTAAGTACATTTTTTAATAAAAACAGCTTTATTGTTCATTTTTATATCATTTTTTCTTGTGTAACATAATTTAAAAAAGAGAAAAAAAGAACTTAAATCAGGCAGATGGCCGGGCTTGTACTAACCTCAAACGGGCTATTTTCATTCCATAAATGACGATTCTTTTTCATTAATTAATCCTTTGGGATTGGTATTAAAAAAAATTGAATTACCTTTGAACAAAAAACCTACTGCCTTGGTTGGTTGTTTTTTATAAAAAACAAACGAATAAAATTTTAATATTTGTAAATATTTTAAGTAAAAAATGAAATTAAGAAGTTTACATAGTACCAAAATATTTGAATTTTTTGCTCCAGATTATGCAACAACTCTGGAACTCCCTTTTGTAGATGTTGGAATCAGTGCGGGTTTTCCCTCTCCAGCAGATGATTTTATTGAATTGACTATTGATTTGAATAAACATCTTATCAAACACAAAGACAGTACTTTTTTCGCTAAAGTCAAAGGTCATTCCATGAAAGATGCGGGCATCTTTGATGGGGATTTATTAGTAATCGATAAGAGTCTAATTCCTCAAGATGGCAAAATAGCCATTTGTCAAATAGATGGAGAATTTACAGTAAAAAGAATTAAAATCGAAAAAGATGTCGTTTGGTTAATAGCCGAAAATGAAGAATACAAACCCATAAAAGTTACTCAAGAAAATGAGTTAATGATATGGGGAATTGTAATTCATAGTATAAAATCTTTCTAACTAAACACTTAAAAAAATGTTCGCTTTAGTAGATTGCAATAACTTTTATGCCTCTTGTCAAAGGGTTTTTGAACCACATTTAATAGGGAAACCAGTAGTAATACTTTCCAATAATGATGGTTGCGTTATTGCACGTTCAAACGAAGCCAAAGCCTTAGGCATTCCAATGGGCGCACCAGCGTTTGAGTATAAGAAACTATTTGAAGAGCATCATGTATTTGTCTATTCGTCTAATTATGCTTTGTATGGCGATATGAGCAGCAGGGTAATGAATACCCTTTCGACTTTTTCACCCGAAATAGAAGTTTATAGTATTGATGAAGCTTTCTTAAAATTAGAAGGTTTTGAATATTTCGACTTGGATGAATATGGTTTAAAAATTCAAAAAACAGTTACCAAAAACACAGGTATTCCAATAAGTATTGGATTTGCACCAACCAAAGCGCTCGCCAAAGTTGCCAATAAAATCGCTAAAAAGTTTCCCGAAAGAACCAAAAATGTGTATGTAATTGATACCGACGAAAAGAGAATAAAGGCGCTTAAATGGACTAAAATAGAAGATGTTTGGGGCATTGGCAGAAAATATGCAAAACGCTTGCAAGCCAAAAATATAAGGAATGCGTATCAATTTACAGAACTTACCGATGATTGGGTGCGTAAAGAAATGGCGGTTGTTGGTTTGCGATTAAAACATGAACTGGAAGGAAAACCAACTTTGGATTTAGAAAGTCCAAAAAGCAAAAAAATGATTTCGACAACAAGATCATTTGAAAAATCTTTAACCAAGTTTGAAGATATATCAGAAAGAGTTTCAACCTTTACTGCTTCTTGTTCCGAAAAATTGAGACGACAAAACAGCCATTGTAATATGATTATGGTTTTTGTACTTACCAATTATCACAGACAAGACCAGCCGCAATATTCCCGCAATATCGTAATCAATACAGATTTTCCAACTAACTCAACCATTGAGTTAAATAAGTATGCTCAAATAGGGCTTAAAGCCATATTTAAAGAAGGCTATTATTATAAAAAAGCCGGTGTTATTGTTATGGGTTTGACCCCGAACGACCAAACCCAATTATCATTATTTAATACATCGAACCCAAAGCATCAGCCCTTAATGTCGGTTGTTGACCGATTGAATAAAAGCTACGGCAAAAACAAAATTAAGTTTGGGAATCAATCACTGGGCAGACAATGGAAAATGAAACAAGAGAAATTATCAAATTCGTTTACCACACGAATTGATGAGATAATCACGATAAAAATTTAACTATGTGTTTCCATTCCAAACAAACTAAATCAGCACAGGAAGTAGAAAACAGATTTAAAGCCAAAATTGAAAATGCTTCTTTGTTTCAGCTTCAGGAATCCTGTAACGGATTTGATTTTGGATTAAATCCAATAATTACAGACGATAAACCTGCTGTAATACAGCATTTTAATTGGGGTTTGATTCCGTCATGGTCAAAAGACGAGGACATAAAAAAATTAACTTTAAATGCCCGTATCGAATCCGTTGAAGAAAAACCATCTTTTAAAAGTTCCATAAATAAAAGATGTTTGGTAATTGCTAATGGTTTCTACGAATGGCAATGGCTTGACAGCAAAGGAAAGAACAAAATCAAGTATGAAATAGGCATCGGGAATGATGATTTATTTGCTTTTGCTGGGTTGTATTCACAGAGGGTTAATAGCCTTACTGGAGAAGTTAAAAACACTTATACAATTGTAACGACCCAAGCCAATGATTTAATGGCAGAAATTCATAATACTAAAAAGAGAATGCCTATCATTCTCAAACCCGAAGATGAAGATAATTGGTTACATCATGCACCAATAACGGATTTTGCATTTCCCTATCAAGTCCCATTAATCGCTCAAAAAAAAGGAACTCATCTGAGCTTGTTTTAATACCAAACCAACAATTCGTTATTTTTTGAAAAAATCCAAGGCAATAACAACTTCTTTTTTGAAAAAATCCAAATCGGAAATTTTTTTTTATTGAATGGGTTAATTTAGTACGGTTCTATTCTTGATACAAAATTTTTCGCATTTCGATTAAATTTTCGATGCTTTTCTTTGCATTGGGTTCGTCGATAAGTGTGCTTGTTGCATAGCTTTCCTCTATTTTTTCAATCAAAGATTCCGCTTGCTGCATCAAAGAGTCATAATCCAATTTTCCTGCTTTGATGGCTAACAACTCTTCTCTATTGGTTACCCTTATTTGAAGCGAATTGGTTGATAATATCTGATAGGCCGATTGTAACAAACGCATGGTGTGCATCATGTTTTTGCTGTCATAATTTTTGCCATGCTGCTCGTTTGTTTCATACCGTTGTTGGTTGCGTTTGTTTACCCAATCCCAATATTCGGCATATTGTTTACAATAAACCGAGTAGCCATCTGCATGGCAATATAAAAAGGCCATTTCTTTTTCCCCTTTCGGAATTGACGAAAGAGCTACTTCATTGGAAAGTTCGGATTTAATAATTCCTTTATAACCTTTACTTTTGGTCTCATCATAATAAAGCGCATAAACCCCTTTGACATGTGGAATATTGACCAAACCGCAATTGGCTTGATCCATAGAATTTGATGCCATCCAAGCGGGCAAGCTAATGCTATTATTTCCGTCAATTATATAACAAAAATCCAATACACTTTTACGTTCTTTCTCCATTGGATTTACAATTTTTTTATGGAGTCCTCTGGCTTTTTTTATTTGTGTATAAGCATAGCCAGCAAACGAATCTTTGCATAATTTGGACAAAAAATCCTGTAGCTGTAATCGTTCCATGATTGGATGTTTGTATAAAATGCAGTCGTCTGGAGTGGCTAAAATTTCTAAAATATTGGGATTATTTTTGATTAAAAGTTCAACAAATCGACCTAATTCATAATACACCTCATCATTGGTTTCGTTACTTATTTGCGGAATATAATTCAATCCGAAAAAACAGTTTTTGGGCAAATAAAATACGCCTTTTATATCCGTATCAGAAGTTGGGGTGTCTAATCCAAAAGATTTGCTTCCTGAAATTACTTCAAAGAGGATAAGATTCTGGTTTTTAAGGTCTTGGATGGTCATGTTGTTTTGTTATAATTAAATTTAAAACTAAAGTGAATAATTCCGACATAATACAATTGATTTATTTGTTTAACTTTCAAATCAATGAAAAAGGACTTTTGTCTACATCGTATTTCTATTTTATTATATTTATTTTCAAATTTATATGTGTTTGAATATAAAGTAATTATATCTTTTTTTGAAAAAATCCAAACCAATAAGTGGATCATTTTTGAAAAAATCCAAACCAATAATTCGTTAATTTTTGAAAAAATCCAAACCAATAATTGCTTCTTTTTTGAAAAAATCCAAACCAATAATTGCTTCTTTTTTGAAAAAATCCAAACCAATAATTCATTAATTTTTGAAAAAATCCAAAGCAATAAGTGGTTGTTTTTTGAAAAAATCCAAATCAATACTTTTTTATATATAGAAATTAGCGTATTAATTCAAAGAAAAAAGCATCAATTTCTGCACCCATTTTCTTTCCGCTTTTCAATCCGACCGCATGTTCTTGATTGAACAACATGGTTTGCCCTAAAAAATCGGTTATCTCTTGTTCTTTGGGATGTAAATATTTTTCATTTTGCTTTTTTTTAACTTCCATTAAAAACGCCACTTTTTCTTGAATATTTGGAGGTGCAATTGGCAACAATGCTTCAAAAGCAACTGGCGGAATACTCTTGTTTTCAATAATCCACTTTCCAGCCAAAGCCGTCCGAAGGGCATAAAAATAATTTTTCGAGTTACTTACTT
>NZ_MUGT01000067.1 GCF_002217205.1 Flavobacterium branchiophilum NBRC 15030 = ATCC 35035
GTTGATGAAACCACCAAGGCTATTCATTTTCCTCTTTCCTCTATCTTCTTTCCTCTATCTTCTTTTTTCTATCTTCTTTTTTCTTTCCTCTATCTTCTTTCTTCCTGCCTCTTTTTCCTCTTCAAAAACCATGGGTTACACAGACTGTGGCTGCGATATAGCCCCGACAGTAGCGGCATCCTTTTTGTTTTTTCTTTAAAAACAAAAAGATAGAGCGAATGGCGGGAACTGGCCCTGCGTGAAAATGCCTGAAGTGGCTGCTCCTGATTTTGAAAAAAAAGGGTGGTTGTTTGGTTATGGACAGGTTTTTGATTGTGTAGCTGTTTTTTTGTAATGGCGGTATGGTTTTAAATTGTTATTTTTGCCATTAAAAAAAAGTGAATCATGATGCAAAAATATATATCGCAGCTTAATGAGGCCCAGCAATTGCCTGTGCTTCAAAAAGATGGACCAATGATTATTATAGCTGGTGCGGGTTCTGGAAAAACCCGTGTTTTGACTATTCGGATTGCTTATTTGATGAGTCTTGGGGTAGATTCGTTTAATATTTTGGCACTTACGTTTACAAACAAGGCTGCTCGTGAGATGAAGAATAGGATAGCGTCGATTGTGGGGAATAACGAGGCTAAAAATTTGTGGATGGGTACGTTTCACTCGGTTTTTGCAAGGATTTTGAGGTCGGAGGCAGACAAACTGGGGTATCCAAGCAATTTTTCGATTTATGATTCGCAGGATTCGTTGCGCTGTATTTCGGGGATTATCAAGGAGATGCAATTGGATAGGGATATTTATAAGCCGAAGCAGGTTTTGAGTAGGATTTCGTCGTATAAAAATAGTTTGGTAACGGTAAAAGCCTATTTTAATAATCCTGATTTGCAGGAGGCCGATGCGATGTCTAAAAAACCCCGATTGGGCGAGATTTATCAGAATTATGTGGAACGGTGTTTTAAATCGGGGGCTATGGATTTTGATGATTTGTTGTTGAAAACCAACGAGTTGTTGTCGAGGTTTCCAGATGTTTTGATGAAATACCAGAACCGATTTAGGTATATTTTGGTAGATGAGTATCAGGATACAAACCATTCTCAGTATTTGATTGTTCGGGCTTTGTCTGACAAGTTTCAGAATATTTGTGTTGTGGGCGATGATGCTCAGAGTATTTATGCTTTTAGGGGGGCCAATATTAATAATATATTGAATTTTCAAAAGGATTATGAAGGCGTTCAGACGTATCGATTGGAACAAAATTACCGTTCGACCAAGAATATTGTAGAAGCGGCCAATTCTATTATAGATAAAAATAAAACCAAATTGGATAAAGTGGTTTGGACGGCCAATGATTTTGGGCAAAAAATTAAAGTGCACCGCAGTTTGACCGATGCAGAAGAGGGCCGATTTGTAGCGAGCACGATTTGGGAGGAGAAAATGCAATTTCAAAAACCCAACAGCCATTTTGCTATTTTGTATAGGACCAATGCCCAGTCTAGGGCAATGGAAGATGCCCTTAGAAAACGGGATATTCCGTATCGGATTTATGGTGGGTTGTCGTTTTATCAGCGTAAAGAAATTAAAGATGTTTTGGCTTATTTGCGATTGGTAATCAATCCAAAGGACGAGGAGGCATTGGTACGGGTGATTAATTATCCTGCACGGGGCATTGGCGACACTACGGTTGAAAAATTGACCATTGCGGCCAACCATTACAAGCGGTCGATATTTGAGGTGATGCAAAATATAGATCGGATAGACTTGAAACTCAACTCGGGTACGAAACAAAAAATCAATGATTTTGTAACGATGATTCAGAGTTTTCAGGTGATTAATGAAAATCAGGATGCCTTTTATTTGTCTGACCATGTTACCAAAAAAACGGGCTTGGTACAAGAACTCAAAAAAGATGGTACACCAGAAGGAATTGCACGAATAGAAAATATAGAGGAATTGCTTAATGGTATCAAGGATTTTATAGATGGTCAAAAAGAGGTTGATGGGGCTAGGGGTGCTTTGTCTGAATTTTTGGAGGATGTAGCGTTGGCAACAGATTTGGACAAAGACACAGGCGATGATGATCGGGTGGCATTGATGACGATACACTTGGCAAAGGGACTGGAATTTCCAACGGTTTTTGTGGTTGGTATGGAGGAAGACTTGTTTCCGAGTGCCATGTCTATGAGTACCCGAAGCGAGTTGGAGGAAGAGCGTCGGTTGTTTTATGTAGCTCTTACACGTGCCGAGCATCAGGCTTATTTGACGTATGCCCAATCCAGGTACCGCTGGGGCAAACTGTCGGATAGCGAACCCTCTAGGTTTATTGAAGAAATTAAAGAAGAGTTTTTGGAATATATAACGCCAGTTGAAACCAATTATCGTTACAAACCCTTGATAGACAATGATATATTTGGCGATGTGGATAAATCAAAGTTGCGACTGACAAAACCTGTATCGGGCTTGCCGCCAAAGTATATTACGGACCAAGAGCCACAACCCGAACACCAAGTTAGAAAACTGAAGTCGCTTATGGGCTCTTCCTCTGCAGGCTCTTCCTCTGCTGGAGATAGTGGGATGAAAATAGGGCAAATTATTATTCACGAGCGATTTGGTAAGGGCGAAATTATCAATTTGGAGGGGGTTGGGGCAGATAAGAAAGCCGAAATCCGATTTGAAGTTGGGGGCATCAAAAAATTGTTATTGCGGTTTGCAAAATTAACCATTGTAGGATGATGAGTTGATTGAATAATTAGGGTAAAAAGGACTCATGCCTTACAAAGCAAAAAAATGAATGAAAAATAACATTGCCTATATTTTAGGAATGTTTCAAATTTTGAAAATATTGAAATTTTATACCAAACACTTATATAAAATAGTCTAAAAATGCAATGCTATTTTTTTTCAAGATTTTATAAAAAAATCATTTCATAGCTGGGCTACGTAATTATTTTTTTGTGAAATATTTGGAGAAAAAGAGCTTGCAAATTGGGCTATTTTATATGAGTGTTTGGTATTAAGTATAAAAAAGCCCTAATTTTTATAATTAGGGCTTCCTTGTTTTAAGCTATTATTTTTTTTCAATTAGTACCTATATTTAGTACAGATACAAAAAACGAAAGATGATTATTTTATAATGATTTTACCTGTAATAATTTTATCAAGAGACTCTACACTATAAAAGTAAATTCCGGGTGCTTTTGCGGCATTAATTTTTTCAGATTCGTTGATTTTACTAATAAATATTAATTTACCGGTGCTGTCATATACATTCAAAAGGGCTTGTTGTCCTATGTTTTTGAAGTAAAACCCCGACTCGATAGAGGAAGGATTTGGATACACCAAAACATTTTGATTTAGAGTATTGGTAGTGTTATTTAAAACACTAATAGACTTGAAATAAAACTGTCCGCTAGACTGATTTAAGGTATTAGCAGTAGCATTATTGTTGAAAGGGATAGGACTAGTAATTTGAATTGGAGCAAAAGCAACGGCATTTGCGTTGATGGTTGTAGGGTTTCCTTTGTCTGTCCAATCTGATAGCACATCGCTATTACGTTCTCTTTCAAATAATTTTACTTCGGTGTTTTGTAAACCACTTAAATTAGAAACATCGGTAAACACAACGTTGCTTAAGTTATTTACATCGCTTACAGTACCATAGTTTTCTATACAGTAGTACTCATTATTTATATCATAATCAGCATTGGGTTTTAAATAAGGTTCTGTTGTTATTCTAGTAACTACTACACGTCCATTAGGATTAGTAGTGCCAGTGTTTATTATAACATTTGGAGTTGTAAAATGATATAAAGTATTATTTTGATTAAGTGTTAGTGCTTGGGCAACTCCTGGTCCGATAGGACAAGAGGAGTCTATCGTTGAAGCACCGTTTATAACACTTAAATCGTTGTTGTTTTTTACATCAAAAATCTCGTTATTTAAAATAGAATTAAATTGGTAATAAGCAAAAAGATTGTTATCACTATTGCCAACTTTTGTAAGGTGTTTGTTGAGCCTAATTTCATCTAAAGTAAGTGCTCTATCCCATAAACACACTTCTTCCAATATGCCTTTATATTGTCTGTCATTACGTCTGTTGTGAATTCCTAAGTCAAGAGTTGAAAGGTTTTGGCTAGGAAAAGAAGTGTTTATTTCGTAGGTTTTTTCGTTTAGTACCAATGTAACTTTAGTAGGTGTATAAATCAAAGCCACATACGACCATTTGTCTTTAGGAACAATAAGTCCAGAGTTATACCACCAAAGCCCTCCACAGTGGGTACCTAATTCGTTAGTGCCATTTTTAAAGTCTAGCGTAATTCCATTAGTATAAAGTATAGAGGAGTAATCTTGTTGAATACCATTTGGTTTAATCCAAGCAGAGAACGTAAAATTAGTAACGGTTTTTTGTGGATTAAAATTTTTGGTTAAATATTGACTATTTGTTCCATTAAAGAGTGCCGCTTTTTCTGCAAAAGGTTTTGGGGTACATTCACTAGGATTGACCACAATCATATTTTGAACTGTTTTAGAGCTTGTACCTTGAGGGTTTGTAACAGTTAAACTAACGTTGTAAGTACCAGGATTAGCATATACAACCAATGGATTTCTTATAGAGGTGGACGAAATAGAAGTGGCACCAGGAAAACTCCATTGCCAAGTAGCATTCGTATGATTTAAAATAGAATAATCTTCAAATTGAACGATTTGTCTGTTGCAATATACTTGTTTATTGGCTACCATTGGTTGTGCTTTTGGAACAGAATTTTCGTAAAAATCATGTTCCCATACTCCTCTGTTTCCAGCAATACGAAGTTTGCCCGATTTGTAAAATGGTTTGGCATCTAAAAGTCTAAAACTAGACGGAATACCATTAGACATATCAACCCAATTAGTAAGTGTGTTGTTTTTATAAAATACATGTCGAGAACAAATGATGTACACACCACCATTTGTACCTTCTTGTACTTCAATGTCTCTGATTTGAAAACCGTTTAGTGCAGTTGTTGTAATATTACTCCATGATTGTCCTAAATTGACGGATTTATATACTTTTGTAGTGCTATTTCCAGTTACATCATAAGCTATAAACAGTTCGTCTTGTTCGTTTAAACTCATAGAAAATTTATTGTAAATCAAAGGAAGTGTTATTTCAGTCCAGTTGACACCAGCATCAGTACTTTTCCACAATTTCACGGTACTACCCAAGTGATGAACGGCAAAAATGAGATTTGGATTATGTCTAGAAACCTCGATTCCTCTAACTGTGTTGCCAGCTACACCAAATTCGTGCAATAAATTAAAGCTTGCTCCATAGTCTTCACTTGCCCATATTTTATTGTCTTTGCCCAAATAAATATTGTTCCACCACCTAGGGTCGTTTACAATTTCGCTTTTTTCCAAACTGTTACCTGATTTTGGATATAAAGTAATTGATGGAATATTTTGAACGTTGCCAGTACTAGTAGCGGGAATCCATTTGCCCCCTATATCATCAAAATAGGTTTTTTTGTTATCGCCTAAATTCACAAAACCAGTAGCACTTTCGCCACCACCTAATGAAATAGTTTTGCCATTCTGATAGTTTTCATGATAGGCCATATTACCAGTATGGTATCTGCCACCAACCACAACATCTTCGTTCCAACCCTGATCAAAGCCCCACAAATCACAAGTGGTTATTCCTTTATTTTTAGAGTCTAAAAAATTTAAGTTGACATCATATTGATCTACTCCACCATCAGTTACCACCCAAGCATCGTTGCCTTGTACTTGAATTCCTTGAATATCGGGATGTCTGTATCGATTAGAACAATTATTGCAACCATAGCCACCATGAAGTTTAAATGTAGTACCACCATCAGAAGAGCGAAATAAATTGAGCATTCCAACCATAAAAACATTTGGATCAGTATCTGAAGCGTCTATAGCAGCATTATAAAAACCTTGATCATAATTGCCACCATTAACGTTAAATGTGGACATGGCCCAATGCGTTGCAGAATAAGGCCCTCCAGGATTATTATCGGGTGTTCCATCATTATTTCCATCATAAGGCAAACTCCATGATTCGCCTGCATCGGTACTTTTATATACACCAATATAATTGATATCAGTAGCATAATCTATATCACTTCCAAGCAATAATACGTATATTCTATTTGGATCGGCAAGTGTGTTGGCAATTTTTGCCCCCTCTGCATGATTTGCAACCCCGTTTGTAGGTACAAACCATCCGCTTGTTTTGGCCATAAATGTTAATCCAGCATCCGTCGATTTCCAAATTTCAAACCTATTTACAGCACTGTTTTTCTTGGCAATATACACCACAGAAGCATCGTTGCTTTTAAATTCTATATCCGTTACAACATCCGCTGTAATGTTTGTCCATGTTTGTCCAGCATCGGTACTCCGTTTGAGCCCAAAACTGCCACTTACAAACACAATATTTGAATTGTTTGGGCTAACTTCTACATCATTTTGCCATGTTGAAGTAAGCATCAAAGTCCAGTTTTGACCACCATCTATCGATTTGAATAAACGTGTGTCGTGTGCAACATACACAATGTTTTCATTATTTGGATCTACTTTAATTGCTTGTGAAGTTCCATAATCAAAAACGGTTTTGCCTACTTCTGTCCAATTCTCGGACTTGTCTATAGATTTAAATACTGCACCAGTTTCTGTTCCACAATACAATACATTGGGGTTAGATTTTGATTGCGTAAAACAGTAAATGTTTACTTGAGACGATTTTCTGTTGCCATTAGTTTCAAACGTTTCTATTGGAGCCACAGGAACCCAAGCGTCCGAAACGGTGTACTGATTGTTATTTTTGCTTGCAACAGCTGTATTTTCGGCTGTTTTTAATGGCTCTTCTATTACAATATCTCCCTCGCTGTTGTAATATTTGTTTGTGTTTACAAGTCTAAAAAATTGCTTGTAATTTTGTGTATGTGTATTTTTTTCTAACACATGAACCTTGTAATAAGCATCATATAATGCACTAACCTCAAAAAAATTGGGGTTTTCACTATACATTTTTTTTACCCATTCAGGGTCAGATGCTTTAACCGGACATCCTAACGTTTTAAATAAAGCAGGGTATTTTGGCTTTGGATAATAATCTTTATTTTGTCCGAAGCCTAATAAAAAGCAGAACAAAAATCCAGATAAAAGTAATATTTTTTTCATAATAATAACAATTTATAGTTCGTAGTAAATTTAGTATATATTAAATCAATAAAAAATTCAACTCAAAATATATAAAAAATAAAACCGTTACATTTCAATATAAACAATAGTATTAGTCGTATTAATCAATAATTAGATATGATAAAATTGAAATATAAAAGTAATTTATGTATATAATTTTAAAATTTTTAAATCAATTTAATTTTAATTTTTATTTATAAATGATGTTAATTATGATAATAATATTTCAAAACATAATAAATATTTATTTATTTTTGATTAAAATAATCCAATACCAAGTGAATCATTAACTCAAAAATGGTAGTTTTTTTATTTTTTTAAACTATTGTCAAAATAAATAATTGATTATACCTTTAAAAAACGAACACCCACAAGAAGTACAAGAACAAGAAAACTGTTGATAAAATACAAGAAAACTATATGATAAACAATAAAAACAAATTGCAGTAAATGTGGTAAGTACATCAATTATGGTATTTAAAAAAGTCAAATTTAATCACATAAAAATTTCAAAACGCAACCTTATTTAATAAAAAAAGCACTACCATTATCCTAAAAATAAAGGCTATTGTCATTTTTATTGCATTTGTTTTTGAGAATCAACTACTTTTGTGGGTATAAATAAGTAAGCAAGATGCAAACAAAAATAGGGTTCTTTTTACTTTTAGTATGGTGTGGCTGTTCATCGCCCGTACAACAAGAGCGGGCTGAGGTTTTGGATCATTTAAAAAAAGCAGAAAATTATTTTGATTTGCCCAAAAATGATTTGTTACAACATGCAAATTTTGTGATTCAACATGCCAAAAACAGCCAAACAATTGGAAAAGCCTACCACCATAAAGGTAATATTTTGATGATCAATGGGCATTTGCCTCAAGCATTATTTTGTTTTCAGAAAGAAAACAAAATATTTGAATTTTTATTACATACAAATGACACGCCCGATATACAAAAAATGTATGCCAATTCTTGGGCCAGCATGGGTATCATTTATAGCCAGCAAAGCAATTATACCAAGGCTTTGAACCACCATTTTAAAGCCCTTAGGATATTTGAGTACATTGCCAATTTTGAAATGCAAAGTGCCATTTATAATAATATTGCTATCGAATACCAGTCGTTGAATAAATTTGAATTGGCCAACGGATATTTATTTAAAGCCCTGAAAACCAGTAATAAAGATGTAGAAACAACCGTAAGTATTTATACCAATATTGGTAAAAATTACATCAGAATCAATCATTTTCAGCAAGGTAAAACTTACTTAGATTTGGCACTAAAACAGGTTTCAAACATCAGCAACGATAGAGCAAAAGGCGAATTGTACAACGCTTTGGGCAATTATTATTTTCACCAACAACAATTTGACGAAGCCCGAAAATATTTGCAATTAGCCACTCAAGCATTTGTCAAAATAGACGATGTTTTTGGACTAACAGACACCTATTATTTTCAGGCCTTGCTAGCCGAAAAAGAGCAAAATGTAACATTGGCCAAAAGTTTGTTAGCAAAAACAATTGCCATAAGCGAGCAGCTCAATGTGCTAGACATTCAAGCCATAGCTCATTTAGAGTTGGCTCAGATATATGCTTCAGACAATCCACAACAAAGGTTTTTTCATACACAAAAACACTACGAAATTGCACTCAAATTAGCCCAAAACAACAACGACAAAGCATTAGAATATATAGAAATGCAACACCAACTCGAGGAGCAAAAACTAGCACAAGTCAATCAAAAGCAACGCAGGTGGTTGTATGGAGGGGTAGGAGTATTGGTGTGTTTGATAGGGCTTGGTGTATTGTTGTTTTATTTGTATTACAAAAAACAAAACTTACAAAAACTAGATTTAAAGCTGCAAAAAGACAAAGCAGAGTTGCAGCACAAGGCCTTGTTTTTGCAAATGAATCCTCATTTTATTTTTAATTGTTTGGGGAGTGTTTCGAGTTTGATTTTGCAAGAAGAATATAACTTGGCAACGCAATACCTCAATAAATTTGCACGACTCTTGAGGCTGACTTTAGAAAATTCAAAAGAAGATAGCATTACGATTGCAAACGAAATAGACAATTTAGATCAATATATTGCCCTCGAAAAATTGCGATTTGACAACAAGTTTGATTATGACATTACGTATAGCAAAGCATCAATTTTAGACTATAAGTTGCCCTCTATGCTCTTGCAGCCGTTAGTAGAAAATGCCATTTTGCACGGCATTGCTACCATAAAAATTAAAGGCCAAATTCGGGTTGATTTTTCAACAGACCACGAGCATTTAAAGGTTGTCATTCAAGATAATGGCATAGGATATGAAGTTTCAAAATGGCAAAAAGCCCATTCGGTGCTACAACACCAGTCGATGGCCATGGGCATAATCAAAAAAAGAATAGAAACACTAGGAGGCCAACTTGTAGTAGAACAAACCCACTTGGACCCCAATTATCCAGGAACTACCATTAGCCTGTATTTAAAACTACAACAATCATGAAAGCAGTATTGATAGAAGACGAATTACAATTGCGAAAAGGGCTTCGACTTTTGTTAAAAAAACTCATGCCAAGCTTGCAACTGGTTGGCGAGTCCGACAGTGTGTCCGATGGTTATCAGTGTATAGTTGATCAGCAGCCCGACTTGTTGTTTTTGGATATTCAAATCAATGAGGGAAGCAGTTTTGATATTTTAGAAAAATTGAAAACGAATGTACCGCATTATACCCCCAAAATTATATTCATAACAGCCTACCAACAATATGCAGTAAAGGCTTTTAAATACAGCGTGATAGACTATATTTTGAAACCCATAGATGCCGAAGAATTGAGGCAAGTGCTGGATAGGGTAGTGCAACAAACGACAAACAACCAATACCCACAAATAGACTTGCTCCTGCAGCATTTGAACAAGCCAGCCGAAACCAAAAAAATAGCTTTGGTATCTGATAGCAAAACACTTATTGTGCCAATAGAGCAGCTATTAAGGTTTGAAGCCATGGGCAATTATACAAAAGTATTTTTGAAAGACAGCAGGAAAATTGTTACATCAAAAACCCTCAAAGAGTATGACGAACTGTTGCAAACCTTTGGTTTTGAACGCATTCATCAATCGCATTTGATAAATAGAAACGAAATTATTTCGTTTTCTAAAAAAGACAATTATGTAGAAATGTCGTGCCACAGCCAAGTACCCATATCGAGCAAACGCATGGGGCTTTTGGACGAAATTATTAAAAAAATAACCTTATAGAATTTAAATATACAAGCATTATGAAAAAAATATATACAACCCTAGTTTTATTATGTGCCGTGGTTTTTGCAAACGGACAAATTGTAAGTATTCCAGATATTAATTTTAAGTTGGGATTAATACAAAACGGAGTCGATACTAACAATGACAATCTAATACAACAAAGTGAAGCAAACGCAATTACAAGTTTATCTTTAGGATTAAATAATATCTTAGATTTTACAGGGCTTAACTCTTTTACAAACTTAGTGAATTTAAGAATGGGAGTTTATTACAGTACAAATTGTGAGTGTTGGAGAAATAGTGGTGATTCTAGTGTTAATACATTGAATTTAAGTAATTTAACTAACTTGGAATTTGTTCATTTGGGTAGATTTAATGTTTTGTCAAATATAAATTTTACTGGTTGTTCAAGTCTAAAGACAATAATTACTCAATCCGAACAAGATAATAATGGTAATGTAATAAACCTTAATCTTTCTAATTTACCTAATTTAGAATATGTTGATTTTGGTAAATTTAATAGTGTTCAAAGTGTTAATTTACAAGGTTGTAACAATCTTAAAACTTTAATATTAAGTTCATCGAGTATTACTAATTTCGATATATCTAACCATCCAAATATTGAGACATTAATTTTTCGGAATATTTATTCAGGTTCATTAAGTAATCTAAATGTATTAGGATGTAATAATTTGAAAGAATTATGGGTGCAAGAAAATCATTTTCTCGGAAGTTTAAATTTAACTGGATTACAAAATTTAGAGATTTTAAACGCCCAATACTATGGCTGGAGTGGTAATTATCAAAATAGTTTATTAAATTCGATAGATTTATTAGGTTGTACAAGTTTAAAAGAAATTAATGTATCAAAGGCAAGTTTATCAAGTATAGATTTACAAAGTTGCCTAAATTTAGAAAAATTAATTTGTGATAACAACACAAACTTAACAACTTTAAATTTAAGTGGATTAAGTTTATTCGGTAGTTTAGTAAGCAATAATTGTTCTTTAAATAATTTAAACTTATCTAACTGCACATCTCTCCAAACCCTTCAATGCCAAAACAACCAACTAACAACCTTAGATTTATCTGATTGCGGCAACTTGCAATCTGTAAACTGCGACAACAACAATTTGCAATTCATTTCTTTTAAAAACAATACCAACGAAACCAAAACATTTTTAAATAATCCAAATTTAACCTATATTTGTGCTGATGACATGGAACAACAAAGTGTGCAATATATTGTTAATGTTTACGAAATGTGGGATACTTGCGTAGTAGGTGATTATTGCTCCTTCAACCCAAACGGCAACTACAACACCATTTCGGGCAACGCACTATACGACAACGAAACCAACGGCTGCGACACCAACGATGCTCCCTTTGAGTTTTTAAGGGTTAATATGACCGATGGCACCAATTCGGGTTCTACGTTTACCAATTTTGAGGGCGATTATGCCTTTTTTATGAACAATGGCACGTTTACTCTAACCCCTCAATTGGAAAATCCAACATACTTTAATGTGTCGCCAGCCACAACGCAAATTGCTTTTGCTAATAATAACAACAATACCGCAAGTCAGGATTTTTGCATTACACCCAATGGCACCCACAACGATTTGGAAGTGGTTTTGGCACAAGTAACCCCCGCCCGCCCTGGTTTTGATGCCGAGTATCGTTTGGTGTATAAAAACAAAGGCAACCAACCGCTTTCGGGAGCAGTTTCTGTTACTTTTGATGATGCAAAATCGGATTTTGTTAGTGCTTCAGTAGTGCCAACTTCAAATACAACAGGTTCATTGTCATGGAATTACAGCAATTTGTTGCCGTTTGAAAACCGTAGCATCTCCTTTACTTTAAACGTCAATACACCAACCGAAACGCCAGCGGTAAATAATGGCGATATATTGGCTTTTAATGCTCAAATTACCCCACTTACGGGCGACGAAGTGCCTGCAGACAACGTTTTTGTTTATAATCAAACGGTGGTCGGATCGTTTGATCCAAATGACATTTACTGTTTAGAGGGCAGTAGTTTGGATCCAAGTATGATTGGCAATTATCTACATTATAACGTGCGATTTGAAAACACAGGCACGGCAGCTGCCGAAAATATTGTTGTAGCCACAACCATCAATCCAGCGGAATACGATTTGAGTTCGTTGCAAGTGATGAATGCCTCGCACAACGTTTACACCCGATTAAACGGCAATTTGGTCGAATTTATTTTCGAGAACATCCAGTTGGCAGGCTCACCATCGGGAGGTCACGGACATGTGCTTTTCAAAATGAAGTCGAACCCCAACGTGCAAACTACGGGTCATGTAACGTCTAATGCCAATATCTTTTTTGACTATAATTTTCCTGTACCCACAAACGATGCCACAACGGTATTTGAAACGTTGCAAAATCGAAATTTTACAAAAGACACAACAGTAACAATAGCCCCCAATCCAGCAGAAGACAGCGTTACCCTATCGGCCCAAAGCAATATCAATGCCATCACCATTTTCGACGCCCAAGGCAGAATTGTACAATTTATAAAAGCGGATTCATTACAAAAAACAATAGATGTAAACCACTTAAAAACAGGTATGTACATCCTAGAAATCCAAACTGAAACTGGTAAAAAAGTGGAAAAATTGATGAAGAAATAAATGAGATAATTATGAAAAAAATATATACAACCCTAGTTTTATTATGTGCCGTGGCTTTTGCTAATGGGCAAGTGGTGAGTATTCCAGATATTAATTTTAAGTTGAAGTTACTTTCAGCAAACACCACAACCAACCAAATTGCAAAAGATTTGAATGGGAATTGGACAGTGATTGATACGAATAATGATAATCTGATTCAGCAGAGTGAGGCAAATAATGTGTCAAGTTTAGATTTAAGATTGAGTAGTATTCAAAATATAACGGGTATAAAAAGTTTTATTAATTTGATTTCAATTGATTTATCAAATTACCATCCAGAAATTACAAGTGGACAGTTTGACCTTTTTAATTTTCTTACAGACTATACACAAATTTTAGATTTTGGTAATATGACACATTTAGAAAATATTGTTACCGAAGGAAGTGTAAATAAAATAAATATAAATGGCTGTTCTAATCTAAAAAAATTTATTGTTACAGATTATTCTGAAGGAGGATATTCATTAGGTGTTACAATTGAATATAATATAACGGATCTTCAAAATTTAGAAGAAATAAATTTAATTAATGGTGGAAATATTGATTTTTCGCAATTAACACATTTAAAGAAATTATTTATAATCAGTAAACCAATAGTAAATTTAACTAATTTATCGCTTTTAGAAGAGATTTATTTGAGTACTGGACCAAATTCAAATGATTTTATATATGGTCCAATTGAAGTTAGTTTGACTTTGCCAATTGTTAAAACAAGTTTAAAACGAGCAACAATAGATGTTGCTACAATTAGTTCATTAAATTTTAATGATTTTATAAACTTGGAGTATCTTGATTTATATGCAAGTACGAACTATCAAAACCCTGCTCCTTATGGAAATTTAACAAATTTAAGTTTAACAAATTGTAATAAATTAAAAACATTAAATATTTCTCGAAGTAACTTGACTATTTTTAATTATAATCTTCCATTGTTAGAAAATTTAGATTGTTCAAAAAGTAAGATTAAAGAAATTGATTTGAATAATTGTCCATTATTGAATACATTGAATTGCAGTAACAGTGATTTGAAATTATTGAAGTTAGCAAATACATCTTTAGAAAATCAGATAACTTTTTTACCGAATACTAAATTAAATTTTATTTGTGCAGATTCTATTCAAGTACCATCACTTCAATACCAAGTTAATTTAGCTAGTTTAGAAAATCAAATAACAGTTAGTGCTGATTGTAATTTAGCCCAAAGTTTTATTACGATTGACATTGCTGATATAAATTTTAAAAATAAATTAATTGCATTAGGTGTAGATACTAATAATGATTTAAAAATTCAAAAAAACGAGGCATTGTCTTTAACAAGCTTAAATTTATCAAACTCAGAAATAACAGATTTGACAGGTATTGAATATTTTACACATTTAACGTCATTAGATTGTAGTTCAAATACAATAAGTTATCTTAATTTAGCTTCATTAACTGAATTAAATCATTTGAATTTTAGCAATAACAGTTGTGTTTTTATAGATTTATCAAAATTAATAAATTTACAAACCATTAATGCTTCTAACAATCAATTAAGACAAATTTATTTCAATAACAATGTAAGTGAAACTAGTTTTGATTTTTCAGGAAACTCAAAATTGCATACAATTATAACAGATTTGAATCAATTTGCCTATTTTACAGGATTATATCCATCAGCTCAAATTTCTAATATTGGAAATTTTGTTGATGAATACCTTCCTTACATGATGACTTATCTTAGCAACGCATTAAATACATTAACGATGCAAAGAAATGTAATTTATGGACCTAGTTATTTTGGCGGTGGCGATCGTCATTTACAAGAAACACGAGGGTTAGAGCGTTATACAAATTTAGAATCTTTTTCAACAAATAGTATGGGTGGAAATCATGTTTATTATGGAATTACTCCAATCAGTTGTATAGAATCATTTATTCACTTAGAAAGTTTAAGTGTTATTCAAAGTCCACTTTTACCAATAAATTTTCAATTATTTAGTAATTTAAAAAATTTGACTTTATCAACAGATATACCAAATTTAGAAACGATAGATTTGAATAGTAATTTAAAATTAGAACAAGTTTATTTAGGTGTGGGAAATAAAATTTTTTTAAATAATGGGATCAATGAAAATTTAAGTTTTTTAGAAAATTATAATCATACAGTCATAAATGAATCTGGAAACGTGTACCTTTGTGTGGACGATTTCCAAACGACTACTTTTCATGCACAATACCCTTCAGCAAATATAAATAGTTATTGTTCCTTCACACCTGGCGGCAACTACAACACCATTTCGGGCAACGCACTATACGACAACGAAACCAACGGCTGCGATACCAACGATGCTCCTTTTGAGTTTTTAAGGGTTAATATGTCCGATGGCACCAATTCGGGTTCTACGTTTACCAATTTTGAGGGCGATTATGCCTTTTTTATGAACAATGGCACGTTTACTCTAACCCCTCAATTGGAAAACCCAACATACTTTAATGTGTCGCCAGCCACAACGCAAATTGCTTTTGCTAATAATAACAACAATACCGCAAGTCAGGATTTCTGCATCACCCCAAATGGCACCCACAACGATTTGGAAGTGGTTTTGGCACAAGTAACCCCCGCCCGCCCTGGTTTTGATGCCGAGTATCGTTTGATTTATAAAAACAAAGGCAACCAACCGCTTTCGGGAGCAGTTTCTGTTACTTTTGATGATGCAAAATCGGATTTCGTAAATGCTTCAATAACGCCAACTTCAAATACAACAGGTTCATTGTCATGGAATTACAGCAATTTGTTGCCGTTTGAAAACCGTAGCATCGCCTTTACTTTAAATGTCAATACACCAACCGAAACGCCAGCGGTAAATAATGGCGATATATTGGCTTTTAATGCTCAAATTACCCCACTTACGGGCGACGAAGTGCCTGCAGATAACGTTTTTGTTTATAATCAAACGGTGGTCGGATCGTTTGATCCAAATGACATTTACTGTTTAGAGGGCGGTAGTTTGGATCCAAGTATGATTGGCAATTACCTACATTATAACGTGCGATTTGAAAACACAGGCACGGCAGCTGCCGAAAATATTGTGGTGGCAACGACAATCAATCCAGCGGAATACGATTTGAGTTCGTTGCAAGTGATGAATGCCTCGCACAACGTTTACACCCGATTAAACGGCAATTTGGTGGAATTTATTTTCGAGAACATCCAGTTGGCAGGCTCACCATCGGGAGGTCACGGTCATGTGTTGTTCAAAATGAAGTCGAACCCCAACGTGCAAACTACGGGTCATGTAACGTCTAATGCCAATATCTTTTTTGACTATAATTTTCCTGTAGCCACAAACGATGCCACAACGGTATTTGAAACGTTGCGAACCAACGATAATGATGCGATTACGGTTCAAATATATCCAAATCCTACAAAAGATCAACTACATATTCAAAGCCAAGAAGCCATCAAAAAACTGGAATGGTATGACATTGGGGGTAGGATTTTGGAAAGCATCAGCGTTGATGCTAAAGAAGTACATCAGGATTTGAGCCAACGTGCCAGCGGCATTTATTTTGTAAAATTAAAAACAGAAAAAGGCAGCAAAACATTGAAAATTATAAAAGAATAGTTGATTTAAAAATATAAGACAAGTCGAAAAATAACAGACCAAGACATCTTTTTTTTTAGTAAAAAAGGCATCGTTTTTGGATCCAATACAAATGATTGTCGGCAATACAAACAGCGTATGTTTTTGGCTTGTCTTTTTTATAAACCTTTTATTTATGTAGCAATAGCAAGGTTATCATATAAAAATGGATATAAAATGTAAAATATCTTTAAATACATACAAATATTTTATTTTATTGATGATAATAGAAATAAATTATATATATTTGCAACCAAATATGAAAATTATTGTAAAAACAAAACAATAACTTAAAAACAATACCAATAAGGAATATCTTAACCTAAATAATTCACTACTATTGGCACCTCTTACAGTTTTAAAAAACGGTATGAGGTGTTTTTTTTTTTGAAGTCGATTATAAATTTGACGTATGAAATAGGACTAATATGACAATCAAGCTAATAATTAAGATTACATAAAAAACACACACTTTTATACGGTAGTATTTCAATATGTTTTTTTAATCCACTTATAGGAAATGTCAGCTGTATTGCTCATAATGCATTCATCTTCAAATATAAAAATAGCTTCAGTAAGGCATTCATAGCGTTTTTTTTAAATCCTCAACAAATTTTTCTCTCAATTCTGGCTTTTCCTCCGCATAAAAACCCTTGCCTTTTTTGTGAGTTAAACCCATCTTCTTTTTTAATAGCACATAGATCATATCATCTGAATAAACTATATTACAATGTTTTTCAACAACTTTTACTAGTAAAGGAGCCGTCCATGTTTCAGTATTAAAGCCATATTTCGTGGGGCTTTCATTAAGTATTAAATTTTTCAACCAATCCAACTGATCATTTGTAATTTTTGGTTTTCTTCCTGTTTTTGGTCTGTCATTCAATCCTTCTAAACCAAATTCGTTAAACCTTTTTACCCAAATACAAATTTGATTATGACTTAAGAGTAATAATTCCTGTGCTTTACGACTACTTTCTCCTTTAGCAATTGATAAAATACTAAACAAACGAAGAGCAATCTTATAGTCTTCTTTCGATTTTAATAAGGCTTCAATCTCTGAAACACTCATTGAGGTTATTTCTAATTTTTGCATGGGCAAATATATAAAAAATATGTAATGTAAAATTATCGGGACAATATAATTAACGCATTAGACTATAAAAAGTGTAACTTTGTAGCAACTATTGGAGGTTTAGAACAAAATTTAGGAAGCAGTTTTATGGATTACAAACAAATGAATAAAGAAATTTACTTACAAGAATTAGGTTTTCGAGATTATAAAGACTGCTGGGATTATCAGGAGGCTTTGTTTAAGGAAATTGTCGATTTGAAGATTGCCAATCGGCAAAATGATACACAAATCAAGACACCAAACTACTTTTTGTTTGTAAGTCATCCGCATGTATATACACTGGGCAAAAGCGGCGACATTAGTAATTTATTACTTACAGAAAATCAATTGAAAAGCAAGGGGGCTACTTTTTATAAAATCAATAGGGGAGGCGATATTACTTATCATGGCCCTGGACAGATAGTAGGTTATCCGATTTTAGATTTAGAGAATTTTTTTACAGATATTCATAAATATTTAAGGCTTTTAGAAGAAACAATCATGCTGACTTTGTCTGACTATGGACTTTCAGCAAGTCGAAGTCCAGGCGAAACAGGGGTTTGGCTAGATGTAGGTACACCATTTGCTCGAAAAATATGTGCTATGGGAGTGCGTGCCAGCCGATGGGTAACCATGCACGGCTTTGCCCTGAATGTGAATGTTGATTTGGGGTATTTTGACAACATTATTCCTTGTGGCATAAAAGGCAAAGCTGTTACATCGTTACAAGTAGAACTTGGCGTTGCAAGTGTCGATGAGCAAGAAGTAAAGGCCAAAATCAGTAAACATTTTTGTGCATTATTTGAAGCAACTTTTTGTTGAGGTTAATGATTTTAAAGCTAAATCGAGCGTGTCAAATTCAAATTGGAAGCCATTTTTGATTAATTTTTTTGGAACTACATTTCTGCTTTTCAATACCAATTCGGGTTCGGTTTGAATAAGAAAAGCGGCAAAATGTAATAAGCGATTTGAAACTGCAATGCCAAAAGGCCTATTGAGATGGGCTCTTAATTTGGACATAAAATCCTGATTACTAATCGGTTTTGGGGATACTATATTGACAGGACCAATGATTTTTTGTTGGATGATATGGGCAACAGCACGGGCAAAATCCTGTTCGTGAATCCAACTAATAAGTTGGTTTCCTGGTCCTTGCTTACCGCCAAAACCCATTAGAGTGATCTTTTTTAGTGGAACCAATGCACCACCCTGATGCCCCAATACAATTGATGTTCGTAAGGCTGTTTTTAGGGTTTTGGGTGTTGTTGTGGCTCATATAAAATAATT